>NZ_CDRNDK010000093.1:0-17892 GCF_977012225.1 Planomonospora algeriensis
CGCGCGACTCGCGGACCGCCGCCAGACCGGAGGTCTCGTCGGCGGCGTCCAGGAGACGGCGGATGAACGCCGATCCCACGATCACGCCGTCGGCGTAGGCCGCGACCTCGGCGGCCTGCCTGCCGTTGCCGACCCCCAGGCCCACGCAGACGGGCAGGTCGGTGTGGGCGCGGGTCCGCTCGACCAGGCCCTGCGCCGACGAGCTGACCGACTCGCGGGCACCGGTGACGCCCATCAGCGAGGCCGCGTAGACGAAACCGGTGCAGCACTCGACGACGGCCTTGATGCGCTCGTCGGTGGAACTGGGCGCGACCAGGAAGACGGTGTCGATCCCGGCGGCGGCGCTGGCCTCCCGCCAGGGACCGGCCTCCTCCGGGGTCAGGTCCGGGGTGATGGTGCCCACGCCGCCCGCACTCGCCAGGTCGCGCGCGAACCGCTCGGCCCCGTAGCGGTCGATCGGGTTCCAGTAGGTCATGACGAGGGTGGCCGCGCCGGTCTTGGCCACGCCCTCGACCGTGCGCAGCACGTCGGCGATGCGGGTGCCGTTGCTCAGCGCCCGGTGCACCGCGTCCTGGATGGTCGGACCGTCCATGAGCGGGTCGGAGTAGGGCAGGCCGATCTCGATCACGTCGCAGCCCGCCTCCACCATGGCGGTGGCGGCCGCGATCGCGCCGTCCTTCGTCGGGAATCCGGCGGGGAGGTATCCGACGAGGGCTGCGCGGTCGTCCGCCTTCGCCTTGGCGAACACCGTCTGGAGAGTCGTCATGTTGGGTTCCGTTGCGGATCGGGGCCTTGGGCCCCCTCCGGACCGGGCCGGAGGGGAGGCGAGTCGGTCGTCAGAGGTCGAAGTACTTCATGGCGGTGCCCATGTCCTTGTCACCGCGGCCCGAGAGGTTGACCAGGATGGTCGCCTCGGGGCCCAGCTCGCGGCCGAGCTTGAGGGCCCCGGCCAGGGCGTGGGAGGACTCGATCGCCGGGATGATGCCCTCGGTGCGGGCCAGGAGCGCGAAGGCCTCCATCGCCTCGGCGTCGGTGACGCCGTGGTAGACGGCGCGGCCGCTGTCCTTCAGCCAGGCGTGCTCGGGGCCGACGCCGGGGTAGTCGAGCCCGGCGGAGATCGAGTGCGACTCGATCGTCTGGCCCTCCTCGTCCTGCAGGACGTAGGTGCGCGAGCCGTGCAGCACGCCGACCGAGCCCGCGGTGAGGGTGAGCGCGTGCTCGCCGGTCTCCAGGCCCCGGCCGCCGGCCTCGTAGCCGTGCAGCGCGACGCCGGAGTCCTCGATGAAGGCGTGGAAGATGCCGATCGCGTTCGAGCCGCCACCGACGGCCGCGCAGACCGCGTCCGGCAGGGCGCCGGTCAGCTCCAGGATCTGGCGGCGGGCCTCGACCCCGATGATGCGGGCGAAGTCGCGCACGATCTCGGGGAACGGGTGCGGACCGGCGATCGTGCCGAACAGGTAGTGGGTGCGGTCGACGTTGGTGACCCAGTCGCGGAACGCCTCGTTGATGGCGTCCTTGAGGGTCTGGCTGCCGTTGGTGACCGGGACGACCGTGGCGCCGAGCAGCTTCATCCGCGCCACGTTCAGCGCCTGGCGCTCGCAGTCGACGGCGCCCATGTAGATGACGCACTCCAGGCCCATCAGGGCGGCGGCGGTCGCGGTGGCGACGCCGTGCTGGCCGGCGCCGGTCTCGGCGATCACCCGCGTCTTGCCCAGGCGCTTGGTGAGCAGGGCCTGGCCGAGCACATTGTTGATCTTGTGTGCGCCGGTGTGGGTCAGGTCCTCGCGCTTGAGGATGATCCGGGCGCCGCCCGCCTGCTCGGCGAAGCGCGGCACCTCGGTGAGGGTGGTCGGCCGGCCGGCGTAGGTGCGCAGCAGCTGGTCGAACTCGCGGAGGAAGGCGGGGTCGTTCCTGGCCCGGTCGTACTCGGCGGCGACCTCGTCCAGCGCCGGGATGAGCGCCTCGGGCACGTAGCGGCCGCCGAAGATGCCGAACTTGCCCTGGGCGTCCGGATCGTCGCCGTGGACGCCGTGGCCTGCCAGGTCCGCCGCGGTGAGGATGGGCTCTTGCGTCGCTGTCACTTGTCTTACTGCCCCTCGGGTCGGGATGCGGGGTGGGCTCCGGCGGTGACCAGGTCCACGACGGCGGCCCGGGGGTCCTTGCCGGTCACCAGGCTCTCCCCGACCAGGACGGCGTCGGCGCCGGCCCGGGCGTAGGCGAGCAGGTCATGGGGGCCGCGCACACCCGATTCGGCGATCTTGATGATGCCTTCGGGGATCTCCGGCGCCAGCTTGGCGAACACCTCTCGGTCGACCTCGAGGGTCTTGAGGTTGCGCGCGTTGATGCCGATGATCCGGGCTCCGGCGTCCAGTGCCCGGTCGAGCTCCTCGGCGGTGTGCACCTCCACCAGCGGCGCCAGTCCGATCGACTCGGCCCGCTCGATGAGGGAGACCAGCGCGTTCTGGTCCAGCGCGGCCACGATCAGCAGCGCCAGGTCGGCGCCGTGGGCGCGGGCCTCCCAGAGCTGGTAGGAGGTGACGATGAAGTCCTTGCGCAGCACCGGGATGTCGACGACGGCGCGTACGGCGGCCAGGTCGTCGAGGCTGCCGCCGAAGCGGCGCTTCTCGGTCAGCACGCTGATGACGTGCGCGCCGCCGGCCTCGTAGTCGGCGGCCAGGGCCGCCGGGTCGGCGATCGCGGCCAGCGCGCCCTTCGACGGGCTGGAGCGCTTCACCTCCGCGATGACGGCCACCTGGTCGCCGCCGAGCGCCTTGTAGGCGTCGCGGGCGCCGGCGCCCGCTCTGCCCGCGCCTTGAGCTCGGACAGGGCCACGGTCTGCTGCCGCTCGGCCAGATCGGCGCGGACCCCGTCGATGATCTCGTCCAGCACGCTCATGAGACCTCCCCGCGAAGCCCGGAGGCCACGTCCGTGATCATCCTTGCACCCGTGGTCGGCTCGCTCACCGGGCCTCCTCCGTCGCCCTCGTTCGCAAGCTGCTGCGTCTGACGGCTCGCTCGCTCCGCTCGCTCACGGGTCAGGTCCCTCCCGATCGATTGCCCTTGTCCTGCCGATGCTATCGGCCTTGCCGAGGTCACCCCGCCACCGGGTGACGGGCGTGGTCGCTATGGCGCCAGGAAGTCCCCGAAAGGCAGATTTCGTCCTATCCAGAAAACGATCATCGTGCCCAGCAGCCACCACGCGTGCGCGGGACGGAGCCATCCCGCCGCGAACGGCAGGCCCCGCCAGGACCGCACCGCCCAGCGCCCCCAGAGCACCGCCAGGAGCGGCACCGCGGCCACGAGGAGCGGGTTGAGGCCGAGCGCCGTGACGGGATCGCCGTGGGCGAGCGCGTGCACGGCCCGCAGGCCGCCGCAGCCGGGACAGTAGAGTCCCGTCAGCGTCAGGAAGGGGCAGGAGGGGTAGTGGCCGGGCTCGTTCGGGTCCACCGCGCCCACCAGGGCGACCGCGATCCCCGCCGCCAGCGCCGTGCCCAGGGGCGCCGCCAGGGCCCGCCTTCCGGACCACCGCGCGCCCGCCGTCTCGCCCGTCACCCCGCCCCGGCCTCCTCGCCGTCCCGGCCCGACCGGGTATTCCGCCGGTGGCCGTCCGTCACCCGGCCACGATACTCAACTCGCGGGGGGACGCCCGTCAGCACACGCGGGTGTCCGTCAGGGGGCGTAACCCGAGGTAGCGGCGACTCCGAGCCCCCACCAGCCGAGCAGCAGCGCGAAGACGAGCAGCAGGAGCCACCCGGCGATGCCGAAATAGGACAGGATCAGGCCGGCGACGCCCAGGCCGCGTCCCTCCTCGCCCGTCCGCTTGATCTGGCTCAGCGAGACGTGTCCGAGCACGATGCCCACGAGCGAGGTGACGCCGCAGGAGAAGAGCCCGATGATGCCCATGATCAGCGAGGCGACGGCCATGCCGTTGTTGCCGCGGGGCGGGGGCGGGCCGCCGTAGCCGTAGGGGTCGTAGCCGCCTCCGGGCGGCGGCCCGCCGTAGCCGCCGGGAGGCCCGTATCCCCCGGGAGGTCCGTAACCGCCCGACTGATTCCCGTAGCTCATGAATCACTCCTCTTCATCCGGGTTGCGGGCGGCAGCCTAGCGACAACGTACCTGTTCCCGGCGGGTACGGCCGCCCTGTGGGCAAGTTGTGATCCGGGGGCCGGGACCATCCGGATGACCGGGGTCAGCGCTCCCCTCGCACCGGCCCTCCGGCCGGGCTCGGGAAGGAGTCGCCGGACGATCCCGCGCCCCGGTCTCCGGGCGCGCCGTCCGACGGGCCGCCGTCCCGATCACCGACCCGATCACCGACCCGATCACCGGCCGGGTCGTCGGTCGGGTCGGCTCCGCGGTCGATCGCGTCCCACATCGTCCGCTCGGTGACCGGCCCCGCGCCGGAGCCGCGCTCCGAACGGTCGTACCGGCCGGACATGCCGGGCCAGCGGGGTCCCCGTCAGGGCCGCCGCCACCCCCGCGGCCAGCAGGACCAGCCCGCCCGCCGCCGCGACTGCGGGCCATGTCCAGCGGACCGTGAAGGCGTCGAGGGCGAAGTCCCCGCCCGCGGCCGCGGCCCTGGCCAGGTTCGCCTCCATCACCGCGGCCGGCGCACCGGCCGTCCCGTTCCAGACGCCGGCGAGCACGCCCAGCCCGCAGAGCGCGATCACCGCGCCGACCGCCCGGCGCGCCCCGCCGCCCGTGGCGAGCACGGCGACCATCGCCGCGAGCACGGCCAGCGCCACCGGGCTCAGGAAGGACACGATCCCGGAACCCGTCAGGACGGGCGGCTCGGCACCGCCCGCCCCCACGCCTCCGGAGCCGGGCACGACCCACTCGCGGCCGGCGGCCAGCAGCACCGCCCCGGCCCCGGCCGCGCAGGCCGCCACCCATGTCCACAGCTCCCGGCGGGCGTTCACGCCGGGGTCACCGGCAGCTCGTCCGCGTCGAAGCAGGTGCGGTCGCCGGTGTGGCACGCCGCGCCCACCTGGTCGACCTTGAGCAGGATCGTGTCCCCGTCGCAGTCCAGGGCCGCCGACTTGACGTGCTGGACGTGGCCGGAGGTGTCGCCCTTCACCCAGTAGGAGCCGCGGCTGCGCGACCAGTAGGTGGCCCGGCCGGTGGTGAGCGTGCGGTGCAGGGCCTCGTCGTCCATCCAGGCGAGCATCAGCACCTCGCCGGTGTCGTACTGCTGGACGATGGCGGGCACCAGCCCGTCGGCGGTGCGCTTCAGCCGGGCCGCGATGGCGGGGTCAAGGGACATGCGGCAATTGTGCCGCAGCCGGAAACGTGCGGCGGCCCGCCCCCGCCGGGCGGCCCCTACAGCACACCGGAACGGCCCGCCCCGCCGGGCGGCCCCTCCACCGTGCCGGGAACGGCCCCCCACCCGCCGGCCGCGCACTCGGTCTCACGGGGCGGAACACCTAGCGCACGCGGTCGTCGTCCAGCACGTCGGCGGCCTTGACCACGATCTTCGGGTCGGGGGTCCCGACGACCTCGTGGTCCTTGTTCTCGTACTCGAACAGGCTCAGCACGTGCCGCATGGCCTCGATCCTGGCCCGCTTCTTGTCGTTGCTCTTGACCACCGTCCACGGCGCCTCGTCCGTGTCGGTGTGCAGGAACATGTCCTCCTTGGCCTCGGTGTAGTCGGCCCACTTGTCCAGCGACTCCAGGTCCATCGGCGAGAGCTTCCACTGCCGGACCGGGTCGACCTGGCGGATCAGGAAGCGGGTCCGCTGCTCCTTGCGCGACACCGAGAACCAGAACTTCACCAGGTGGACGCCGTCGCGGACCAGCATGCGCTCCAGTTCGGGGGCCTGCCGCATGAACTCCAGGTACTGCTCCGGGGTCGCGAAGCCCATCACCCGCTCCACGCCGGCGCGGTTGTACCAGGAGCGGTCGAAGAAGACCATCTCCCCCGCGGCGGGCAGGTGGGCGACGTAGCGCTGGAAGTACCACTGGGTGCTCTCGCGCTCGCTGGGCTTCTCCAGCGCGACCACGCGCGCGCCGCGCGGGTTGAGGTGCTCCATGAACCGCTTGATCGTGCCGCCCTTGCCCGCCGCGTCGCGTCCTTCGAACAGGATCACCAGCCGGCCGCCGGTGTCCTTGATCCAGTACTGCAGCTTGAGCAGCTCGATCTGGAGCAGCCGCTTGACCCGGTCGTACTCCTCCCGGGACAGGCGCGCGTCGTAGGGGTAGTGCTCGCGCCAGGTGTCCACGGGGCTGCCGTCCCGCCGCCTCAGCACGGGGTCGTCGTCGTCATCGTCGTCGACCAGGAAGTCGTCCAGGTCGTCCATCAGATCACTCTCGGCCACGGCCGAGCGCACTCCCGGGGGCAGCAGGTTCGCGTCCATACCCGCCCCCTGCCACCAGAAGCACGCTTTAACCCTGAGACATGTCCCTTTTGTGGGGATTTCTTCCGGTGATTCGCAACCTCTGCTTCACGACCGGGCGGCCGACACCCAGGACGCGTGCAGGTCGGCGTAGACCCCGGGCCGCGCCACCAGCTCGGCGTGCGGCCCGCGCTGGACGATCCGGCCCCGGTCGAAGACCAGCACCTCGTCCGCGGCCTCGGCGGTGGACAGCCGGTGCGCGATGGAGACCGCGGTACGGCCCCGCGTGACGCCCTCCAGGGCGCGCGCCAGCCGTACCTCCGTCGCCGGGTCCACCGCGGAGGTGGCCTCGTCCAGCAGGAGCAGGTCGGGGTCGGCGAGGTAGGCGCGGGCCAGCGCGACGAGCTGGCGCTCGCCCGCCGAGAGCGACTCACCGCGCTGGCCGACCGGGGTGGCCAGGCCGGCGGGCAGCCCCTCCAGCCAGTCGGCCAGGCCCAGCTCGGTCAGGGCCAGCCCGATCTCCTCGTCGGTCGCCGACGGGCGGCCGAAGCGGATGTTGTCGGCCAGCGTGCCGTCGAACAGGAAGCCGTCCTGCGGGACCATGACGATCCGCTCGCGCAGCGAGGAGAAGCGCACCTTGCGCAGGTCCTCGCCGTCCACGACGACCCGCCCGGAGACCGGGTCCATCAGCCGGGTGAGCAGCTTGGCGAAGGTCGTCTTGCCGGAGCCGGTCTCCCCCACCACCGCGATCCGCGAGCGCGGCGGGATGTCGACCGAGACGTCGCTCAGCACCGCGGGCCCGCCGGGGTAGGCGAAGCCGACCTCCTGGAAGGAGACGGAGATGGGCCCGCGCGGCAGGTCGACGCCGTCCCCGCCCGGGTCGGCGACGTCCGGCGGGGTGTCGAGCACGCCCAGGACCCGCCGCCAGCCGGCGATCGCGTTCTGCGCCTCGTTGAGCACCTCGGTGGCGATCTGCATCGGGGAGATGAACAGCGTGATCAGGAAGAGGAAGGCGACCAGCCGCCCCTCGGAGATGTCACCGTCCACGCCCAGCCGCACGCCGAGCAGCACCACTCCGGCCACGGCCACGGCGGCCACGATCTCGGTCAGCGGGAAGACGGTCGCGACGATCTTCTGGGTGCGGGCCTGGGCGGTCTTGTTGGCCTCGATCGCGGTGTCCAGCCGCTCGGCCGTGCGGGCCTCGGCGCCGTAGGCGCGGATCACCGCCGCGCCGACGACCGACTCGCCGACCGCGGAGAGCATGTCGCCGGTCCGCTCGCGGACGCGGGTGTAGGCGGCCGACAGCCACCGCTGGAAGCGCGGCATCGCGGCCATGAGCGGCAGGAAGCAGATCCAGACCAGCAAGCCGAGCTGCCAGGAGTAGACGAACATCAGCACGCTGGCCACGAGCAGCTGGCCCAGCGCGACGATGATCATCAGACCGCCCCACTGCATGAAGGCGCTGATCTGGTCGACGTCGCCGGTGACCCGCGAGACCAGCGCGCCGCGCCGCTCGGAGTTCTGGGTGAGCACCGACAGGTCGTGCACGTGCCGGAAGCCGCGCACCCGGAGCGTGGCCAGCGAGGACTCGGTCGCCTTGTACAGGCGGACGTTCATCAGGTAGCCGCAGAACGCGGTGAGCACCACCGCCGCGGCGCAGACCGCCACGACCGTGCGGATGTAGGCCACATCGGGCACGGGACCCTCCAGGCCCCGGTCCATGGTCTGCTGCACGGCGATCGGCACGATCACCTTGCCGACCGTGGCGAGCACCGCCAGCGCGAACGTGCCCGCCAGCCCCTTGCGGATCTCCGGCGTGAGGGACAGCCCGTGCCGCACGGTCGCGATCGCGGACCGCTCGACGCCCCGCAGGCCCTGGGTCCCGGGAGTCTCCTGCAGTGTCGTCACGCGCTGATCTCCTCGTCGGTGCTGATCTCGCCGGCGGACAGTCCCCCGCCGGACCTCCCCGCCGCCCCTCCGCCGGTCTCCCCGCCGGTCTCCTCGTCGGCGCCGAGCGCCTCCCGCTCGGCCTCCTCGCGCTCGTAGGCGGTGACCAGGTTGCGGTATCCCTCGCAGCGGGCCAGCAGCTCGTCGTGCGGGCCGCGGTCGACGACGCGGCCGTGCTCGAGGTAGACGACCTCGTCGGCCAGGGCGATGGTGGCCATCCGGTAGGCCACCACCACCACGGTCGAGGCCGCCGACGTGGCGGCGGCGTCCCGCAGGCCGTACAGGATCTTCGCCTCCACCTGGGGGTCGACGCTGGAGGTCGCGTCGTCCAGGACCAGCAGCCTCGGGCGGCGGACCAGCGCGCGGGCCAGCGCCAGGCGCTGGCGCTGGCCGCCCGACAGGCTGGTGCCGCGCTCCCCGACCTTGGTGTCGAGCCCGGCGGGCAGGGCGCTGACGAACCCCTCGGCCTGGGCCAGGCGCAGCGCCGCCCAGACCTCCTGGTCGTCGATCGGCAGGCCCAGGGTGATGTTGCCGCGGACCGTGTCGTCGAACAGGAACGTCTGCTGCGGCACCAGCGCCACCACGTCGCTGACCGCGCCGCGCGCCGCCTCGCGCAGGTCCGTGCCGTCGACGAGCACGGCCCCCTGCGCCGGGTCGACGAGCCGGACGAAGGTCTGCACGAGCGTGGACTTGCCGGAGCCGGTGGGCCCGACCAGGGCGGTCGTACGGCCCGGCTCGACCTCGAAGCCCACCCCCGACAGGACCGGGACGTCCCCGTAGGCGTAGCCGAGGTCGCGCACCTCCAGCCGGGCCGGGGCGTCCCCGGCCAGAGTGGCGGTGCCGTACTCCATGGAACCGGTGGCCGCCAGCACCTCCTGGACCCGCTCGTAGCCGACGACGGCGCGGGGCAGCTCGGCGAGCACCCAGCCGAGGGCGCGGATCGGGAAGGCCAGCAGGGTGAACAGGTAGGCGACCTGGACCAGGGTCCCGGCGGTGATCGCGCCGCCCTCCAGCCGGGCCGCGCCGACCAGCAGCACGGCCAGCACGCCGAGGGTGGGCAGGGCCTCCAGCATCGGGTCGAACAGGCCCCGCACGCGCCCCACCGCGATGTTGGCGTCGCGCAGCCGCTCGGCCCTGGCCTGGAACCTGGCGGTCTCGGCGTCCTCCCGGCCGAGGGTCTTGACGACCAGCGCCCCGTCGAAGCTCTCGTGCGCGATCTCGCTGACCTCGGCGCGCAGCTGCTGGGCGCGGGTGGCCAGCGGGCTGAGCCTGCGCTGGTAGACGAGGTTGAGCAGGGCGATGGCCGGGAAGATCAGGAAGCCGACGAGGGCGAGCGGCAGGTCGGTCAGGACGAGCGCGACCGCGGCGGTGACCAGCATGACGACCACGCCGACGGCCATCGGCAGCGGGGCCAGCGGGGCCCAGGCGGCCTCGGCGTCGGCGCTGGCGTTGGAGAGCAGCTGGCCGGTCGGGTGCCGGTGGTGCCAGGCCAGCGGGAGCCTGAGGTACTGGCGGGTGACGTCCCGCCGGGAACGGGCCTGCATGCGGTACTGCATGACGCCGGCGAAGAACCGCCGGCCGGCCACGCCCAGCGCCTTGAGCAGCGCGGTGCCGACGATGAGGAGCACGCCCGCCGCGACCGTGCCGGCGGCGGCCTCACCCTGGCGGAACGCGGGCAGCACGACGTTCTCGGTGGCCCAGCCCAGCGCCCACGCCGACGCGACCGTCATCGCGCCGTAGACGGAACTGGCCAGCACCGCGGCGGTGAAGACCGCCTTCTCCGCTCGGATGGCCACCCCCAGAACGCGGAGCCCTTGACGCATGACGGCGGACGTCGCCTTGCTCGCCACTCGGAGGGTGTCCTTTCGCCGGGGATGTCGTTACCTATGTGAGTATCACGCCGGGGCGACACGTTATTCCCGCCGCGACCGCCTCTCCATGATCGGCGGGACGGCTCCCCGGCGGTTGCTCGCGCAACGGCCTTGTTAGGATCACAGGATGAACCACGCCCGCGCCGAGCGCGCAGAGCTCAGCGACCTGCTCGTCCGGCTCGGCCCGGACGCCCCCACGCTCTGCGAGGGCTGGACCGCCTTCGACCTCGCCGCCCACCTCGTGCTGCGGGAGCGCCGCCTGGACGCCGCCCCCGGCATCGCCCTGGCCCCGCTGGCGGGATACACCGCCCGGGTGCAGGAGTCGCTCAAGGCCGACCGCGGCTTCGGCGGGCTGGTGGAGCTCGTCCGCTCCGGTCCCGGCGGGATCTACGGGCTGGTCCCCGGCATGGACGCCGCCGTGAACACCATGGAGCTGTTCGTCCACCACGAGGACCTGCGCCGGGCGCAGCGCGTGTGGGAGCCCCGCGGGCTCTCCGCCGACCTGGAGGAGCTGTTCTGGAAGCGGGTCCGCGCGGGGCGGGGGCTGTTCCTGCGCAAGGCCCCGGTCGGCGTCGTCCTGCACCGGATCGGCGGCGGCGTCGCCCTCGGCGGCGCCAAGGAGGGCCCGAAGGTCGAGGTGAGCGGCCCGGCGAGCGAGCTGCTGCTGTTCTGCTTCGGGCGGCAGGCCCACGCCAGGGTGGAGCTCAGCGGTGACGAGGCCGCCGTGGCCCGCCTGATGGACGCCTCCCTGGGCGTCTGAGCGGACCCCGTGGAGGGCCGTCCGCCCCGGACGGCGGATCCGGCCTCCGCCCCGGCGCCGGCGAGACCGTGATCCCGGGCGCGGCGACGGGGCCACAGGCGGGCCGGCGGACCCGTCTCGCCAGCCGGGAGCGGGGGTCCGTCCTCTGGTCACAGCGTCGGTGCTCATCTTCGCGATCCCGCTGCCGCCGGTCGCCCTTCCGATATACCTTGCACTCCGGGTTGGACAACGGCGGCGCTCCCTGCGCACCATGACGAGGAGGGGACCGACCATGCCAATCCCGCGATCCGGCCATGGCTCGCCCCGGCGCGCCAGGTATGATCATCAAGATCCGGGAGCCACCCGGGCCGAAGATGCCAGAGATCCTTAAAATCAGGGTATATACGGCTGGGAATGGAACTGCAGGAGGCCCCCATGCAGGTCAAGAAGATCGCCACCTACGCAGCGGTGGCGTTCGTGGCCTTTTATCTGTTCAGCCGACCCGCCGAGGCCGCGTCAGCGGTCAACGGGGTCTTCGACGGCATCATCCAGGGGGCCGATCGGCTGGCCCTGTTCTTCACGAACGTACTGAGCTGACCGCCGGCGAAGGTCCGCTTCGCCCTGATCCCTTTCTCTTCTCCCCGCGCTCCCGAACGTTCCATCCGGGAGCGCGGCACCCCCGGATCCCCGCGACGTCAGTCGCCGTCCCCGTCGTTGTCGGTCTCCCCGTCGTTCTCGACGCCGGGCGCCGAGGTCTCGACCACGTCAGGGCCGTCGCCGTCGTCCTCACCGCCGCCGCAGCCGCCGAGCAATCCGGTGAAGGCGGCCATCGCCAACGCGGCCGCCGCCGCCCGCCGGGCAGATGTTCCGAGCATTCCCGACCTCCTGGTCATCTCAAGCTCCGTGGTCTCGCACGGCGCACCGCCGCGCCGTGCGTGAGCCTCTCCCCGTGACGCCGACGGCCAAACACCGATCCCGCACAACCCGGGTCCGGACCGTCGCCCGCGCCCCGCACGGCGCCGCGGGCGGCGCGTCCCGCAAGCGGCTGACCGGCCCGGTTCACCCGGTCGTATCACCGGAGGCGGCGGGCAGCGTGAAGTGGAACCGCGATCCCCCTGCCGGGTCGTCCTCCACCCCGATCGTGCCGCCGTGCCGTTCGACGATCCGCTTGCAGATGGCCAGGCCGAGCCCGCTGCCGCTGTAGGAGCGGCCCTCGTGCGCCCGGCGGAAGCTCTGGAAGATCGCCTCGTGCTGTCCCTGCGGGATCCCGATGCCCCGGTCGGCGACCTCGACGCGGACCCACCCCGGCCGCTCGGCCGCGGAGGTGACGGTGATCTCCGGCCGCTCGCCCGGGGCGGTGTACTTCACCGCGTTGCCGATCAGGTTGTCCAGCAGCTGGCGCAGCAGCACCCGGTCGGCCCGGACCGCGGCCAGCTCGCCGATGTGGAACACCGGGGCCTGCCCGCGGCCCTCAGCCCCCGGCGGGAGGTCGCCGCGGGCCGCGGCGACCTCCCGCACGATACGCCCGAGGTCGATCGGGACGGGGGTGATGGGCGCGTCCCGCGCGGCGGTGTGCGCCAGCAGGTCCTGGATCAGCTCCCGCATCCGCGCCGAAGCCTGCCGGATGCGGGCGATGCTGTCACCGGTCCCGCCCGCCGCGTCGTCTCCGGGGAGCGCCTCGACGGCGTCGGACAGGATCTCCACCCAGCCGTCGATGGTGCCCAGCGGGTTGAGCAGGTCGTGGGCCACCACCCCGGCGAAGGCCGCCAGCTCGTCGCGGTGCCGCCGCTCGTCGGTGACGTCGTGGAGGAGCACGACCGCCCTCGTGGGATCGGAGGGCAACCGGGTGGCGCTGATGTTGAGCATGCGCCCGTCGGCGTCGCTGCCCGGGGCGCGTACCAGCACGTCCATGTCGCGGACCTCGTGCCCGGCCAGGGCCAGCGTGGACGGCGACCGCCGCCCGCCGATGGGCGTGCCGTCGGGATGCAGCAGCTCCCAGGCGTCCGCGGCGGTCAGGGAGCCGGCGGTGCCCAGCAGGCGCCGGGCGGCCGGGTTGCTCATGACGAACCTCCCGGCGTCGTCGATGACCGCCAGTCCGTCGTGCATCGACTCGACGATCGCCGTCAGCATCCCGGCCTGGGCGATCACCTCCTTCTCGGCCGCGGCCGCCGCCGGTCCAGCACGTCGCGCTCGTCGCGGCCGAGAGCCAGCGCCAGGCCGACCACGGTGATCACCCCGACGAAGATCTGCGCCACCAGCACCCGGGCCACGGGCGAGGCGGCCACCGTGAACGGGCCCCTGCCGTACACGGTGAAGACGATCGCCACCATGCCGGTGACCAGGCTGTGCAGGGCGACGAGAGCGGTGCTGAACCGCACCGCGGCCCAGACCGTCACCGCGATCAGCAGGAACGCCAGCGGCAGATCATGACTGACACCGAACGTCACGAGGTAGGACGCCGCCGACACCGCCAGCAAGGCGCAGCACTCGACGAGCCGCCAGCCGCCGGCCCGGTCCGCCGCCTCGCGCACCGCCTGCCACGGCGAGGCCCGCCGCCGGGCATGGGCCCACCGGTCGAGCAGGCGCCCCAGGCACAGGCCCAGCGCGGGGATCGCCATCATGCTCACCAGGTTGCGCGCCCACCACGCCACGGCGCCCGGGACCGACCACTGGCCGGTGAGCACGCCCAGCGCGGTGGGGACGACCAGCCCGCCGACCGCCGCCCCGACGGCCGCGGCCGCCAGCAGCCCCCACAGATGCCGCACCTGCTCGAAACCCGTCGGCGAACGGGAGGCCTGCAGATCCGGGCAGGTCCGAGCGATCACCTTCAGGAACACCAGGATCTGCGCCAGGTTCACCGCGGTGAAGAAGGCGGCGGACGGCAGGGTCGCGCCGGTCAGCAGGTTGACGACGATGAAGATCGTCACCATGGTCAGCGCGTCCAGCCACCGGGACCGCTCGTGCCGCTGCACCAGCAGCCACAGCGCCCCCGTTCCGGCCGCCGGCCACACCAGGCCGAAGATCTCCCCACCGGCCAGCTCCAGCCGCCCGGCCAGCATCGCGACCACGTGCAGCACGGCGAACCCCGCGGTACGGCGCAGCGCCGCACCACCGCCGGACATCAGCGGGCCGCCCGCGGCGCCGGCCCCCCACGACCCGCACGGCACGGACGCCACCGCACCGGCCACCGGATCGTCAACGTCGTCACAGGCGTCTCATCCCCACCGATCCGGGGCGCTATCCGACCGCAGGTGCCCGACCTCACCGCGGCCGACCCGGCGCGGTCCCCCGGGCAGTGCGTCGCTCGCGTTCGGGGCAGCCGGTCTTGGCCTCCTGCCTTTCACCCGTGCACGGCTCCGGACGCTCCAGGCCAGCTGCACACGACGCCACCCTCGCGTTGCATCGAGAGCATAGAGTTTTGCCCATGACGCAAGAAGACAGAGAGCTGGACGGCCTCGTACGCAAACGCATCCGCGCTCTGCGGGTGGCGCAGGGCTGGTCCCTGGAAGAACTGGCCACCCGCGCCAACCTCAGCCAGTCCTCACTGAGCCGCATCGAGAACGGCCGGCGCCGCCTCGCGCTGGACCAGCTGGTCGTCCTGGCCCGTGCCCTGGACACCACGCTGGATCAGCTCGTGGAGACCGCCGCCGACGATGTCGTCACCAGCCCGATGATCGACGGCGCCCACGGCCTGATGCGGTGGTCCATCAAGGGCGATCCCGGCATGAGCGTGGTGCGCCAGCGCATGACCGAACCACCGCCCGACAATCCGGCGCGCATGCGCGCCCACGCGGGACGCGAATGGCTCGTCGTCCTGTCCGGCACCGCGGTCCTCATGCTCGGCCACCGCCGCTTCCGCATCGAGACCAACCAGGCCGCCGAGTTCCCCACGATGATGCCCCACGCGATCGGCGCCGAGGGCGGCCCCTGCGAGATCCTGGGCATCTTCGACCGCGACGCCCGCCGCGGTCACCAGCGCGAGAACAGCGGCTGCGACGCTCAGGACACCGGTGAATGACCGCGCGTGACGGTGGCATCTTGCGCGTCGGGCAGCACATCCGGCCATTGTCTTGCCTGAATCGAGAGCGGTTGTGCTTCAGGCGCATGACCGCCCTACCTTGAAGGTATGAACCGAACGCACCCGCACACCCCGCGCCACGACGCTCAGCACGATCACCACCGGGAGCATGATTCCGGCGGCCAAGCGGAGATCCTCGACCTGGACGCCGAGGTCCTCGCCGAACACCTGGCGTCCATCACCGCTTGGCTGCCGCTGGAGAGCGAGCCGCGCCAGATCGTGGACCTGGGCTGCGGCACCGGCGCGGGAACCTTCGCGCTCCTCGAACGCTTCCCCGGCACACACGTCACCGCCGTCGACACCTCGGCCGGGCACCTCCGGCTCCTGCGCGAGAAGGCACGCGCCCGCGGTGCCGAGGGGCGCGTGCGGACCGTGCAGGCCGATCTCGACGCCGACCGCTGGCCCGACCTCGGCACGCCGGACCTGGTGTGGGCCTCGGCTTCGATGCACCACATGGCCGACCCCGACCGCGCCCTCCGGAGCGTCCGCGAACTGCTCGCCCCCGGCGGCCTGTTCGCCGTCGTGGAGCTCGCGGGTTTCCCCCGCTTCCTCCCCGCCCATGCTCCGGAGAACCGGCCCGGCCTCGAAGAACGCGCCCATGCGGCGACCGACGCCTTCCACGCCGAGCACGTTCCGCACCGCGGCGCCGACTGGGGCCCGATGCTGACGGCCGCCGGCTTCACCGTCGAGGCCGAGCGCACCGTCACCGTCGACATCGAAGGTGGGCGCAGCGAAGCGATCGGCCGCTACGCCTACGGCAGCCTGCAGCGCATCCGCGGCGTCGCCGCACCCGCCCTCAGCCCCGAGGATCTCGCCGCACTCGACGAGCTCCTGGACACCGGCAGCCCGAACAGCCTGCTGCGCCGCGAGGATCTCGCCGTACGCACCGAGCGCACCGTCTGGGCCGCCCGCCGCGCCTGACACCCGGCGAACGGCGCACCGCCGGAGCAGGAGGCCTGACCGTGACGGCCAAGGCCGTCGGCGGAGTGCGGGTGGCCGGCAGCCTGGTCGCTCGACGGGAAGCCGCCCATCAACCGCGCCGACGACCCCGCGGGTCAGCGCAACCGGACAACGCTGGATGCCAGACGTGCAGGCCCACCGGGACTCAGCGGACGGGGTGGCCCCCCGTCCGGAGGGCGTCCTTCACGTCGACGATCTTGAGCTGGCCGAAGTGGAACACCGACGCCGCCAGGACCGCGTCGGCCCCCGCCTCCACCGCCGGGGCGAAGTGCTCCACGGCCCCGGCCCCGCCGCTGGCGATGACCGGGACGGAGACGGCCGCGCGGACGGCCCGGATCATCTCCAGGTCGTAGCCGTCGCGGGTGCCGTCACCGTCCATGGAGTTGAGCAGGATCTCCCCCACGCCCAGCTCCTCGCCCCGCCGCGCCCACTCGACCGCGTCGATGCCGGTGCCGCGGCGGCCGCCGTGCGTGGTCACCTCGAACCCGGACGCGGTCGGCGGGCCGTCGACGACCCGGCGGGCGTCCACCGAGAGCACGACGCACTGCGCGCCGTACCGCCGGGAGGCCTCGGTCAGCAGTTCCGGCCGGGCGATGGCGGCGGTGTTCAGCGAGACCTTGTCCGCCCCGGCGCGCAGCAGCCGGTCGACGTCCTCGACCGCGCGCACCCCCCCGCCGACGGTCAGCGGGATGAACACCTGCTCGGCCGTACGGCGCACCACGTCGTACATCGTGGACCGGTCGGAGCTGGACGCGGTGATGTCCAGGAACGTCAGCTCGTCGGCGCCCTCGGCGTCGTAGCGCCGGGCCAGCTCGACCGGGTCGCCGGCGTCGCGCAGGTTCTCGAAGTTGACGCCCTTGACCACCCGCCCGGCGTCCACGTCCAGGCAGGGGATCACTCGCACCGCGACGCTCACGCGCGGGCTCCTTTCGCTAGAGAGGTCCCAGAGGAGACCAGCGGCTCAGAGGGGCCGAGGCCCGGCCGGTCGAGAGGCCCGGGGACCGGAGACCGGAAGTCCGGGGGTCTCAGGAGACCGCGGCCAGGGCTTCCTCGAGGGTGAACGCCCCGGCGTACAGGGCCTTGCCGACGATCGCGCCCTCCACCCCTGCCGGGACCAGCGCCGCCAGGGCGCGCAGGTCGTCGAGGGAGGAGACGCCGCCGCTGGCCACGACCGGCTTGCCGGTGCGGGAGCAGACCTCGCGCAGCAGGTCGAGGTTGGGGCCGGTCAGGGTGCCGTCCTTGGTGACGTCGGTGACGACGTAGCGGGAGCAGCCGTCGGCCTCCAGCCGCTCCAGCACCTCCCACAGGTCGCCGCCCTCCTTGGTCCAGCCGCGGCCGGCCAGGGTGGTGCCGCGCACGTCCAGGCCGATCGCGACGCGGTCGCCGTACTCGGCGATGATCTTCGAGCACCAGTCGGGGTTCTCCAGTGCCGCGGTGCCGATGTTGACGCGGCGGCAGCCGGTGGCCAGGGCGAGCTCCAGCGAGGCGTCGTCGCGGATGCCGCCGGACATCTCGACCTTGACGTCGACCGCCTTGACCACGGAGGCCAGCAGCTCCCGGTTGGAGCCCCGGCCGAAGGCCGCGTCGAGGTCGACCAGGTGGATCCACTCGGCTCCGGCCTCCTGCCAGGCGAGCGCGGCCGAGAGCGGGTCGCCGTAGGACGTCTCGGTTCCGGCCTCGCCCTGGACCAGGCGGACCGCCCGGCCGTCGGCGACGTCCACGGCGGGCAGCAGCTCTAGCGACATCTTGTTCAAGACCTCCGGTCGAATACGACGGTGACGAGCACCGGTACGAGCATCAGGGACAGCAGGAGCGTGCCGAGCCTCGCGGCCCACGAGGACCAGAGCAGCCATGCGATCACCTGGACGATGAGGAACAGCACCGCCACCACGCCGTTCTGCGCGCGGCGGCGGCGGGCGATGATGCCGCGCTGCCCGGCGATCCGCACGGGCCGGCGCGGCAGCAGCGC
>NZ_CDRNDK010000094.1:0-17891 GCF_977012225.1 Planomonospora algeriensis
CAGTTCAACCTGCAGATCCGTGCACTAGGCCGGACACACATCTGCGGAACGCAGGGGAAAGGGCCGAAGGGAATGGGGAGGGCCATGAGGATCAGTCTGAGGAGAGGTGTCCGTGGCCGTGTAAAAGTAGCCGCAGGTGGCCGGGTTGAGGTCACCGCTGGTGGCCAGTTTCAAGTCCCCACGCCCTCGTGTGCTTGCCGGTGTGTCGTGGGGTGGGCACGCCCCTGAACGGTGATCGTGACGGTGTCAGCCAGTCACAAGATCACCGTTCAGGGAGTCTGCCGGGCCATGAAATCTTCGGGGGAAGTCATGGACATCATCGCCGCCTACCGCGAGGTAGGCACCTATCGCGGAGCCGCGCAGATGTGCGGCACCACGCACAAGACCGTCAAACGCATCATCGAGCGGGCGCTGGCCGCCGACAAGGCGCCGCCCCGCAGGCAGCGCGAGCACAACTACGACGCGGTCGCCCAGCTGGTGGCCGACAAGGTCGCCGCGACGCACGGGAAGATCTCGGCCAAGCGGCTGCTGCCGCCGGCACAGGCGGCCGGGTACGGCGGCTCGGCGCGTAACTTCCGGCGGCTGGTCGCGCAGGCGAAGAAGGCCTGGCGGCGCGACAATCATCGCGGGCGGCGCCCGGCCGTCTGGACGCCGGGCGAGATGCTGGTCATCGACTGGGGCGATGCCGGCGACGGGCTGCACGTGTTCTGCGCGGTGCTGGCCTGGTCCTGCTTCCGGTTCGTGCGCTTCGCCGACAACGAGCGCGCCCAGACCACCTTGGCGCTGCTGGCCGAGTGCTTCGAGACCCTCGGCGCGGTGCCCAAGGCGGTGCTGGCCGACCGGATGGGCTGCCTGAAGGGCGGCGTGGTCGCCAACAAGGTCGTCCCCACCGCCGACTACGTCCGCTTCGCAACCCACTACGCCTTCCGCCCGGATTGGTGCGAGGCCGCCGATCCCGAGTCGAAGGGCATCGTGGAGAACCTGGTCGGCTACGCCAAGCGGGACTTGGTCGTCCCGCAGGCCCCGTTCGAGGACCTGACGGTGGCCAACATCGCCGCCCGAGCGTGGTGCGCCGAGGTCAACGGCGTGGCGCATTCGGAGATCTGCGCGATCCCGGCCGAGCGGCTGGCCGCCGAACGGCAGGTGATGGGCGCGCTGCCGTCGCTGCGTCCGGTGATCGGCAAGGCGCCGCTCACGCGCAAGGTGGACAAGCTGTCGTGCGTGCGCTTCGGCTCGGCCCGCTACTCGGTGCCCACCCGGCTCATCGGCACGACGGTGGCCGTGGCCGAGGCCGACGGCCGACTGCTGATCACCGACCTGGCCACCGGCGAGATCGTCGCTGAGCACGCGCCGGTCGCGCCCGGCGAGGCGGCGGTCTGCGATGAGCACTACGGCGGGCCCCGGCCCGCGCCGCGTCGCGCCGCCCGGAGCGCGCACCCCGGTCGAGAAGGCGTTCTTGGCGCTGGGCCCGGCCGCCGAGACCTGGCTGACCGGGTCGGCCGCATCCGGCAACACCCGGCTGGCCGCCGACCTGGTCGAGCTGGCCGCCCTCGGTGCGGCGCACGGGGAGCAGGCGCTGGTGGCCGCGTTGGAGCGTGCGGCGCGGTTTCGCCGGTGGCGGGCCGAGGACGTGCGCTCGATCCTGGCGGCCGGAGTCGGCACCCCGCAGCCGACCGCTGCCGGGGACGCGCTGGTCATGGCCCTGCCCGTGGTCCCGACCCGGTCGCTGGGCGACTACGCCCTGGATCGGCTCGACCGGACGGGAGAGACCGGATGAGCGCGCCCGCCGTTCCCGCGCTGCCCGGCGATCTGGATGCCGCCCTGCGCCGCCTGAAGCTGGCCGCCATGCGCCGTCTGGCGCCCGAGCTGCTGGTGACCGCGCGCACGCAGCGCTGGAATCCCGAAGAGTTCCTGCGCACGCTGCTGGAGGCCGAGCTGACCGCGCGCGATGCCTCCAACGTCCGCACCCGGATGAAGGCCGCCGCCTTCCCGGTGATCAAGACGATCGAGGAGTTCGACGTGGCCGGCTCCTGCATCCCGCGGGCGACGTTCGACTACCTGGCCTCGCTGGAGTGGATCCGCGCGAGCGAGAACTACTGCGCCGTCGGCCCGGCGGGCACGGGCAAGTCCCACAGCCTGGTCGCCTTCGGCGTCGCGGCCGTCCACGCCGGGCACAAGGTGCGCTACTTCACCGCGGCCGAGCTGGTCGAGACGCTCTATCGGGGCCTGGCCGACAACTCCGTCGGCCGTGTCATCGAGAACCTGCTCCGCAACGACCTGGTGATCATCGACGAGGTGGGGTTCGCCCCGCTGGACGACACCGGCGCGCAGCTGCTGTTCCGGTTCGTGGCCGCCGCCTATGAGCGCCGAGCGCTCGGTATCGGCTCGCACTGGCCCTTCGATCAGTGGGGTCGTTTCCTGCCCGAGCACACCACCGCCGTCAGCCTGCTGGACCGGCTGCTGCATCACAGCGTCGTCGTGGTCACCGAGGGCGAGTCCTTCCGCATGAAACAGGCACGAACCCGGACAGGCGGACGCCTGGCCAAGAGGTAGTCAACTACGAAGACGTGGGGACCCGTACTTGGCCACCAGCGGCGACACGCACTTGGCCGTTGACAAGAGGGCTTGATCAGCTTCGTGGCGGCGGCTCGCTAGGGTGAGGCACTCCAATCCCGTTCACCCCCAGGACGTGCCCCATGCTCCGTCGCCACCGTTTCGGCGTTCCCGCCCTGCTCATCGCGAGCGTGTACCTCGCCGTGGTGGTGGTCGCCGCCGTGACCGCGCCGGCCACCGGCGATCTCGGCGCGTTGTGGCGGGTGACGCTGTTCACCGAGGCGGATGAAGACGCCGCGGTGACGTGGCCGGACATGTTCGTGCTGTGCGCGGTCGGTACGGCGTGGGCCTGGGCGCTGTGGCAGAGCCTGCGCGGCCCGCTGGCGGGACCGCCGCCGGAGCCGGACCGGGGCGTGCAGCGGCTGCGGGCAGGGCTGTACGCCGCGGCGGCGGTGTCGTGCCTGTACGCCGTCCTGCCGTGGTGGCCCTGGCCGGCGGTGCTGCTCGACGCCGTGGTGATGGGCACGGTCGTGGTGTCGCTCCATCCGGTGCTGAGGCGCGACCTCGCGTATGTCGATCAGATGCGGGTCGCGGGCGTGGTGGGGTACGCGGGCGCCGCCGCCTTCGAGGTGCTGGACGTCATCGGCCGGCCGATACCCGACGGGCTGTCCCTGGTCTGCGCCGTGGCGGCGCTGGTCTGGACGGTGCTGCTCGTACAGGCGCAGTGGCGCGACGGCCGCTGGCGGCGCGTCACCGTCTGGTACGGCATCGCCGCCCTGGTGGCGCCGCTCGGTCTGCTATCGGCGGGCCCGCTGCTCGCCCTCGCGGGGGATCTCTACGTCGACGCCGCCGGGGCCGCCGTCAGCACCCTGATGCTGGCCTGGCTGGCCCGCTCCGCCCACGACCTCGCCGATCCGCACCGCCAGCCGGTCCCGCCCGCGCCGCTGTCCGCGCAGCCGCAACCCTGAGGGCGGCCGAACACCGCACCGGCCCCTGTTTCAGCCGGTACGACGGGCCATGCCGCTCGTACCCGTCGCCGGGTGAAAGCCGTGACACCGGCGGGCCACGCGCGTGCGACGGCAGGGCCCCAACGGTTGCTGCAGGCGGTGAAGCTCGCCCAGCCGGTGTCGGAGGCATGGCGGATGCAGACCGGGACGCCCGCCTCGATGACGGCGCGGGCCACCGGGCGAAGGGTCGCCCACGACGGTCGAGGATCTTGACGCGGGGCCGGGACGGGAAGATCATCAGCGGATGGGCTCACGCGCGACCGTCACCGCGGCAGGACTGCTCACACTCGCGCTGCTCGGCGGATGCGGTGACGATCCCGCAGGCGAGCGGGTCTCTTTGAGCAGGCAGGCCTCTCCCGCAGCCACGGTGCCGTCACCGCCACCCCTTTCCGCGGTCTCTCCTTCCGGCAGTCCTTTCCCGATCGCGGTGCCGACCACCACATCCACGGTCCCGTCCCCCTCGGCCCCCTCCCCACCGCCGGAACCCCTGGTCACCTCCCTGGCCTCGCCCATGGCGACCTCCACCCCCCTGCCGGCGACGGGCCCGCCGCGGTTCGTCGTCACCGCGCGGGCCCCGTTCGCCCGTGCCGTCCCCGGCTCCAAGGACTACACCCAGATCCCGGTACGGCCCGCCGTCCACGACGCCGCCACCGGCAGGTTCCTGACCGAGATCCCGCTCCCGCCGGGTGTGCCGTCCGCCTGGCAGCGCCTGGCCGCCGCCCCCGACAACCGCACCTTCGCGCTGGCCGGCTGGACCGGGCCGGACGCTCCCCTGCGGCTCTTCCTGGTCACCCTCGACGACGACGGGCGGCCGGGTGAGCCGGTGGTGGTCCCCGGCCCCGACGACGGCCTGCGCGCTCCGCTGCTGGACCTGGCGCTGAGCCGGGACGGCACCCGGCTCGCCTACGCCGTCCCCACCCGGGGCGGGACGAGGGTCTCGGTCGTCGACACGGCCACCGGACAGCGCCGCGACTGGGTCACGACCACCCCCGGACTGATCGCCGGGCTGTCCTGGGCACCGGACGGGCGGCAGGTCGCGATGACGCTCAGCAACTGGGGTGTGGGCGTCATCGACCTCGCCGACCAGGGGACCGACCTGCTCGCCGCCGCGCGCCTGGTCCGGCCGGGCAAGGGACTGCCGCTGCTGGGGTCGGTGGCCTACACCCCCGACGGCGGCTCCCTGGTCTACGCGGCCGGTCACGCCATCGAGCGCGTCCCTGCCGGCGCAGGAGCGCAACCCGAGGTGATCGCGCGGACGGACCCGCCGGAGGGGGCCTCGCTGAGCCTGCGCTTCAGTCTCGACGGGACCGGCCGCCACCTGCTCCACCTGTACCGGTGGCAGGGCTATCGGGTCGACCTCACCGACGGCTCCACCACACCGGTGCGGATCAGGGGCGGTGAACGCCCGGGCAAGGGCGAGCTGTACGCCGCCTGGTGACGACCCGAGGCCGCCCGGGCACGACGGCCGAGGCCGTCGGCACTGCCACCGGGCTTTCGAACATTCACGTTCAGCAAGAAACTCATCGAGCAACTCGAAGATCACATCGATGACCCGCAACTCGTCCTGTCGTGTCAGTTCCTGCTGCGCCCAGCCCTCGCCCAGGGCGATGCAGCGCACCTGTCCGTGCCGGCTGTCGCCCACTCCCACGCGGTCACCCGTTGCACGCGGCCGCGGACCAGGCCGTGGGCGAGCACGATCCGTTTCGTCGACGACGGGCCGAGTTCCAGGATCGCTTACCGGGCGGGGATGTCGGTGCAGGTGGTGTCCCGGGCGGGCAGGACGCCCTCGAGCAGGTAGCGGCCGACGGCTCCGTCGACGCAGGCGTTGGGGGTGGAGGTGAACACCCCGGACACCAGGTGGCGGAAGGAGCCGCGCACGGTGACCATGCGCGAGCCGCTCAGCGCCCGGCGCATCGCCCGTTGCCCTGGGTAGGGGGTCTTGGGGTCGCCCGAGGCCCCGACGATCAGGGCCGGGACGTCATTGCGGATCCGGGTGGGCGGCTCGGCGGGGGAGGCCGGCCAGAACGCGCAGGGCAGGTTCATGGCGCGGGTCAGCGGGCCGAACAGAGGCTCGTCGGCGCGGTGAGCGTCGACGTCGCGGTAGTAGGCGCCGGGATCGCGGGAGGCGGGCCCGTCCGCGCAGGTGATCGCCATCCTCGCGCTGCCGGCTCCGTCCGCCTCCGGGGAGGACAGGAACGCCAGCCCCTCCTGCAGGGAGCGGGTCGGGGTGACCTCGGCGCCGCGGGCGGCGTCGTTGAGGACCTGAAGGTCGGCGGCGAGGGAGGCGTAGTCCTGCTCACCGTCCCGGCCCAGGCTGACCAGCAGGATCACCGGGAACACGTGGCTGTCGACCCGGTGGCGGCCGATCCGCAGCGGATCGCGGGCGGCGGCCCGGTCGATCCGGTGCACGGTGGCCAGCACCCGGGCGGTCGTGGAGCCCAGGCGGTAGCGGTCGTGATGGCGGGCGGCCCAGCCGGCCCACTCCTCCAGCGCCTTGGCCAGGGCCGGGCCCATCGGCCGGGCGTAGCCGGGGCCGGCGGCCGCGGGGTCCAGGGCGCTGTCGAGGACGAACCGGTCGGCGCGGCCGGGGAACAGCTGCAGGTAGACCGCGCCCAGGTAGGTGCCGTACGACCCGCCCAGATAGGACAGCTTCGGCTCGCCGAGCGCGGCGCGGATCACGTCCATGTCGCGGGCGGTGGCGCGGGCCGAGGCGTGGGGCAGCAGCTCCCGCTGCCCGGCGCAGCGGGCGGCCAGGTCCTCGGCCTGCGCGGCGATCCGGTCGAAGGCGCGCCGGTCCGGGCCGGTCGAGCGCAGGTAGTCGCCGATGGGCCAGTGGCAGTTGATCGGGGTGCTGCCTCCGGTGAACCGGGGGTCCATCCCGATCAGGTCGTAGCGGGCCGCCAGCGCGGGGGCGGCCGCCTTGAGCAGCGGCGCGTAGATCCTTCCGGGGTCGCCGGGGCCGCCGGGGTTGATCAGCAGCGCGCCGCGCCGGCGCCCGGGGTCGGTGGCCTGCAGCCGGGAGATCGCGACCTTGACGGTGCGCCCGTCCGGGCGGCTGTGGTCCAGCGGGACCGTGACCTCGGCGCAGCGCGCTCCGGCGGCGTGCAACCGGGCGCCGATCTCGTCACCGGCACCGGTCCGGCAGTCGCGCCAGACGATCTTCTGCAGTCCGGGGCGGGCGAGCCCTCGGTCCGGGCCGGACGGCCGGGCTCCGGAGGCGGCCAGGGCGCTCGCGCATCCGGACGAGGCGAGCAGCGTGATGGCCGCGGCGGTGGCCATGGAGATCTTTCTCATGAGGCCAGCGTCGCGACCGGGCCGCACGACCTGCATCGGCCATCAAGCCGATCAAGGAGCCCCGCGTCTCGGCCGTTCGGTCAGGGGACGCGTTCGTCGTCGGGCGGCAGCAGGTCGGCGTCGGATGGTGCGGTGGGCCAGGGCACCAGGTCGGCAGCCGCCGCACCCGGGTCGCCCTCATGATCGTTCCTTGGCGTACGTTTTCGTTCCGTTGTTCCTCACGGGCCGGGGAAGCTGCGGTGCGGCGAGCGCGGAACGGGCCGCCCCGGGCCGCCGGCGGGCGGCAGGGCGGCGCCGAGGTGAAGGACCGGGTTGACGAACGCGGGCACCGGGTCGACGACGTGGCCGCCGTCCTCGTCCGGGCGGCGGCCGCGTCCGGCCTGCCTGACAGGCAGGCTCTGCGCGGTGCGACTCAGGCAGGCTCTGCGCGGTGCGACGGGTCGACCGGCAGCCGGACGGTGAAGATGGTGCCGCCGCCCTCGCGCGGGCGCGTCGACGGTCCCGCCGTGCGCCTCCACGATCGCCTTGGTGATGGCCAGGCCCAGGCCGGTGCCCTTGATCCCGGCCTTCTTCGCGGTGGAGGCGCGGAAGAACCGGGAGAACAGCTGCTCGTACTGCTCGGCGGGGATGCCGATCCCGGTGTCGGCCACCGTCACCGTGACCGTCCCGCCTCGGCAGGCCTCCTGCTTCCCGGCCCTGGGACCACCGCCGTCACCGCCGACGGTGACGGCCTTGGGATCACCGCGGCCGCAGTCGGCGGTGACGGTGACGCGTCCGCCTTCGGGCGTGTACTTGATCGCGTTCGACAGCAGGTTGTCCATCACCTGGCGCAGCCGTACCGGGTCGGCGTGCACGTGCAGGCGGTGCGGCAGCTCGGCGGCCAAGGTGATCCGCTTGGCCGCCGCGGCCGCCCGGTGCTCGTCGACGGCCTGGCGGACCAGCCCGGTCAGCCACAGCATGCGCGCGTCCACGCCCACCCGGCCGGCGTCCAGGCGCGCCAGGTCCAGCAGGTCGTCGACCAGGTTCTGCAGGTGGTCGCTTTTCCGGTCGATGACCTCGATGAAGGCCCGGTACTCCTCGGGCAGGCCGGGGGCCTCGGCCAGCATCTCGGCGTAGCTGCGGATGACGCCGATGGGGCTGCGCAGCTCGTGGCTGGCCATCGCCATCAGGTCGTCCTTCATCGCGTCCAGTTCCCGCAGCCGGCCCATCTGGCGGCGCTGCTGATCCAGCAGGCGCTCGCGCTCCTCGGCGATCCGGTGGCGGTCGGTGACGTCGGTGGAGATGCCGTCGACCAGCAGCCGCTCGCCTTCGCGGCGGGGGGCGCCCCGGCTCCAGATCCAGCGGGTGACGCCGTCCAGGCCGATGAGCCGGTACTCCAGCTGGGCCTGGTCGCCGGTGATGAGCTCGGCGCAGTAGGCGCGGAAGGCGTCGTGGTCGTCGGGGTGGACGAAACGCAGCATGACGGCGATGAAGTCGTCGTCGGGATCCAGGTGCAGCCGTCCGCCGAACACGGTGGTGTGCTCGGTGTTGACGTAGATCGGGCGGGCCGTGCCGTCGGGCCGTACCTCGACGGTCCAGGCCTTGTCGGTGAGCTGGTCGATGATCCGGTCGAACTGGCGGCGGCTCTCGGCCAGGGCTGCGGTGAGCTCCTCGGCGCGGCGCCGCTCCATGTACCGGCCCACGTGGCGCAGACCCCGTCCAGCAGCTCGACCAGGTCGTCGTCGGGCGGCTGGGGGCGGTCGGCGCCGAAGATCAGCACGCCCAGCACCTGCGTACCGCTGCGCACCGGCAGGGCCATGGCCGAGCGCAGACCGGCCCGTACGGCGCCCTGCAGGCGGGAGAAGTCGCGGGGGTCGGCCGCCATGTCGGTGATCCAGACCGGCTCACCGCACTCCCACGCCAGTCCGGGCAGATCCTGGCCGCGGGCGAACGCGCTCGGATGACCGGCGGTGAAGGCGGACAGGTCCCGGCCGGCCTGCTCCAGAAAGCGACGGAGGCGATGGACGCCCGGTCCTCGTCGACCTGCCAGTACTCGCCGTAGGTCCACCCGAGTGCCTCGGTGACCGCGGCGACCACCCCGCCGGCGCCTCCTGGGCGGAGGCGGCATCGGCCAGGACGCCGGCCACGGCGTGCTGGGTCGAGCGCAGTGTCTGCGCCCGGTGGACGGAGGTGATGTCGTGCAGGGTCACCACCGCGCCCAGGCGGCGTCCGTCACCGGTCTCGATCGGCCGCCCGTTGACGGTGAACCGGCGCGGTTCGACGCCCGAAGGACGGGCGACGATCTCCTCGCCGTCGATCCACTCGCCGGCCAGGGCCCGCGCCAGCGGAACGCGGGCGCCGCGCAGCGGGGTGCGCCCGTCGGCGGCGAAGACCTGGAAGGTCTCCCCCACCTCCAGGACGTGCCGGTGGGGTCCTCCCGGGCGGATCTCCCGGAGCGGCAGGTTGGTCAAGACGATCCGGCCGTCGCGGTCGCAGGCGTCGACCCCGATGTCCAGGCTGTCCAGCAGCGCCCGCGTGAGCAGGCGCTCGTCCTCCAGCCGCCGCAGCAGCCCGTGGTGGTCGTCGACGTCGTGCGCCACCACGGCGCATCGCGTCCCGTCGTCTTCGGTACGGGCCTGTGCGACCGGCTCGGCGTCGAGCACCGCCTGCACGCCCTCCCGCTGCTCGGGTGGTTCGGCTCGGGCCAGCCGCAGCGCGATCTCGGCCTCGGCCAGCGCGGCCAAGTCCTCCAGGACGCTCAGCTGCTCGCCGCTCCACTGCCGGGGCCGGGCGTCGATCACGGCACAGCGCGCCCAGCACCTGCCCGGGGCCGGCGCGCAGCGGCATCCCGGCGTACGAGGTCAGCCGCCCGTCCCCGGGGGCTTCGATCCCGCGCCAGCGCTCATCGGCACGGGCGTCGGGCACGGTCAGCGGCGCGTCGGTGACCACGACGTGCCGGCACAGGGACTGCGACAGGGGCGCCTGCTCACGGCGGCCGGGTTCGTCGGATCCGGCCGCGCTGACGACGACCTGGCGGTCGGCGTCGATCAGCGACACCATCGCCGTCGGCACGCGCAGGCACCGGACGGCCAGCCGGGTCACCCGGTCCAGCCGCGGCGCCTCGCCGGCTTCCAGCAGGCCGGTGGCGTGCAGCGCCCGCAGCCGCCGGGCGTCGTGGATGTGATCTGTCACCGCCACGGCTCTCACCTCCCCCGAGATTCTCCGTCCCCGTATCCGGGCCCCGTATCCGGGCCCACCAGTCACGTTACGCAGGCCGGACGCGGCAGGCGGCGATCAGCGGCCCCTACGCGCCCCGGATTCCGCCCGGCACGCTCGACGGGTGCGGCGAACCGCCGAGCGCCCCGGACGGGACGGGCGGCGGTGTCGATCGTCCGTACGGGCGATCTTCGCGGGACCGGCGCGGATTACGCTGCTCTCCCGTGACCGAACCGGACTTCCTGCGCAGCACCCGCGCCTCCTACGACGCCGTGGCCGTCCCCTACACCGAGTTCGTCGGCGACGCGCTCGACCGCATGCCGCTGGACCGGGCGATGCTCGCCGTCTTCGCCGAACTCGTGCGGGCCGGCGGCGCGGGGCCCGTCGCCGATCTCGGGTGTGGGCCCGGCCGCATGACGGCGCACCTGCACGACCTGGGGCTGACCGTGTCCGGGATCGACCTGTCGCCGCAGCTGGTGGCCATCGCCCGCCGGACGTACCCGCACCTGCGCTTCGACGAGGGCTCGATGACCGCTCTGGACCTGCCGGACGGCTCGCTCGGCGGCGTCCTGGCCTGGTACTCGACCATCCACACGCCGCCGGAGCGGCTGCCGGAGGTCTTCGGCCAGTTCCACCGGGTGCTGGCCCCCGGCGGTCACCTGCTGCTCTCCTTCCAGTCCGGCGACGGGTCGCTGCGTACGGCGGAGCCGTTCGACCACAAGGTGGTTCTCGCCTACCGGTGGCCGCTCGACCTCGTCGCCGACCTGCTCGGCCGGGCCGGGTTCGAGACGACCGTCCGGGTGCTGCGTGAGCCCGGGGACGGCGAGAGGCACCACCAGGGCTGCCTCCTGGCCCGCAGACCGGCCGCGGGCGAGGGCGGGTAGCCGGAGGACCGTCCGGACCGGCCGCCGTCCTCCCTCCCGTCCCCGCGCGGGTGATCCGTGCTCGGCCGCCCGTCCCCGCGGCGGGATCAGGGCTTGGTCGGCGGGGTGACGGTCCCGTCGAGGATCCGCTGGCGGATGGCGTCGACCTTCCGCTGCAGCGGGGCCACCGCCTCGGTGTTGGAGGTCGCGTAGCCGACGCCGTCGGTCTTGAGGTCGAAGCGTTTCACGCCGCCGCCGCGGTCGCCCTTGATGAAGGCCTGGATCTCCTGGAAGACGGCGTTGTCCACCCGCTTGACCATGGAGGTCAGGATGGACTCCCTGACGCCGGCGTCCGCGGTCTGGTACTGGTCGGTGTCCACCCCGATCGCCCATGCGCCCTTGCGCGCGGCGACCGCCTCCAGCGTGCCCGCGCCGGACCCGCCGGCCGCGGTGTAGATGACGTCGACCCCGGACGCCAGCATCCCCTCGGCGATCTTCTTGGCCTTGTCGGGCGCGCCGAACCCGCCGAAGTCCGGCGGTGTGGAGATGTAGTCGACGCTGACCCGCACGCCCGGCCGGGCCCTGGCCGCGCCCGCCG
The DNA here is from genome assembly GCF_977012225.1 of Planomonospora algeriensis. Lineage (NCBI taxonomy): Bacteria > Bacillati > Actinomycetota > Actinomycetes > Streptosporangiales > Streptosporangiaceae > Planomonospora > Planomonospora algeriensis. The sequence goes on from NZ_CDRNDK010000094.1 coordinate 11,511, forward strand.
CGAAGCCCGCCTCGAACTTCTGCAGCAGCGGCATGCGGACGCCGCCGATGAAGCCCACCCTGCCGGAGCGGGACTTCAGCGCCGCCGCGGCGCCGGCCAGGTAGGAGCCCTGCTCCTCGGCGAAGACCAGGGAGACCACGTTCGGGGCGGTGAAGGAGTCGTCGTCGACGATCGCGAAGGTGGTGCCGGGGAACTCCGCCGCGACCTTCTTGAGGGGTCCCGCGTACAGGAAGCCCACCGCGATGACCGGGTTGCGGCCCTGCTCGGCCAGCTCGCGGAGCCTGACGGTCCGCTCCTCCTCCGTCTCGGCGGAGAGCGTGACCTCGGCTCCGTCGACCTCCAGCTCCTCCTTCGCCCGGTCCAGTCCCGCGGCCGCCGCGTCGTTGAAGCTCTTGTCGCCCCGGCCGCCCTGGTCGAAGGCCAGGCCGACCCGGACCTGCTCCAGCCCCAGGCCGTCGGCGCCCGCGACGGCGGCGGCGCGTACGATCGGCTCCGTCTCGGCGCCGCACCCCGCGAGCGCCGTGGCGGCGGCGACGGTCAGCGCGGCCAGCGCGATCCTGCTCCTGTTGGGCCTGTCAGCCACGGTGCTCTTCCTTCTTCTGCCGTGCGGATCGGGGAGGTCTTGCGGGGCCCTGCGGCGCGCTCACCGCCGGGACGCGCTAGTAGCGGAACTGCTCGACGGCTTCGCGCAGGCGGCCGGAGACGCCGGTGAGCGCGGCGACGGTACGGCGCGAGCGGGAGACGTCGGCGTCGACGGCCGAGGCCGAGGAGGCCACGGCGGTGATGCTCTCCGCGATCCGGGAGGCGCCGCCGGCGGCGTCGGCGACGCTGCGGTTCATCTCGTTCGTGGTCGAGGTCTGCTCCTCCACCGCGCTCGAGATCGTCATCTGGTAGTCGCTGATGCCCGCGATGACCTCGCTGATCCGGCCGATGGCGCCGACCGCGGCGGCGCTGTCGCTCTGGATGGTCTGGACGAGCCGGCCGATCTCCTCGGTAGCCGAGGCGGTCGCCTGCGCCAGGTTCTTGACCTCGTGGGCGACGACCGCGAAGCCCTTTCCCGCGTCCCCCGCGCGGGCCGCCTCGATGGTGGCGTTGAGGGCGAGCAGGTTCGTCTGCTCGGCGATACTGGTGATGAGCTTGACCACGTGGTTGATCTCGGACGACGACGAGGTCAGCTGGACGACGGTGGCGTTGGCCGACTTCGCGACGGTCACCGCCTCGGCGGCGACCCGGGCCGCGGCGGAGGCGTTCTGGGAGATCTCCTCGATGGCGCCGCCCATCTCGCGCGACCCCTCGGCGACGCTGCGCACGCTCTCGCTGACCTCCCGCGAGGCCGCGGCGGCGGCTCCGGCCTGCTCGGAGGCCTTGGTCGCGCTGTCGGCGAAGACACCGGTGACCTCGTCCAGTTCCGCCGACATGTCGGCGAGCGTCCCCGCGTGGGCGGCCACGTCGGTGACGACGGCGCGGACCGCGGTGAGCGCCTCGTTGAGCGCCGCCGCCATCTGCGCGGGCTCGTCCCGGCCCTCGGTGGGCAGTTCCACGTCGAGCCTGCGGCCTGCCACCGTGCGCAGGGCGTCCCGGGCCGCGGTGACCGGGGCGACGATGCTCCGGGTCACCAGCCAGGCCAGGGCGCAGCCGAGCAGGAGGGCCAGCGCCGTACCGATGGTGATCGCGCGCTGGGCGGAGGCGGCCGCCTCGGACGAGGTCTCCACCGCGGCCTGGCTGCGCTGGTCGACGGACTGGGCGAGCTGCTGCGAGGCGCGCAGGATCCGGTAGTAGGTGTTCCAGCTGTCGTAGACGGCCAGCTGGTCGCCCTTCCAGAGGGCCTCGGGGGTGCCCGGCCTGAACGTCTCGACGATCGTGTCGTTCAGGGCGAAGTACGTCTCGGACTCGGCGCGGACCCGCTCGAACAACGCGCGTTCCGTCTCGGTCATCGAGGCGACGGCCACCTGCGGCAGGAACTTCTCGAAGCGTTCGCGCTCCTGCTGCCAGGCCTTGTGGTTGACCGAGTCGCCGCCGAACGCCCGGTCGGCGCCCAGGCGGTGGACGTCGGAGATGTAGGCGCTCTGCCAGCCGCTCATGCCGGCCGCGTAGAACTTGATCTCCTTGGCCTGGCTGGTGAGCACCTGGAGGTCGCGGACCTGCGTGGCGGTGCTCCGCTGGTCCTGGATCGCGAGGAAGGAGATCACCGCGATCACTGCCAGCAGCGTCAGCAACGCGGTGAACGCCCCCGCCAGCCGTACCCCGATTCTGACGCGCCGCATGCGATCCTCCGTGATTGCCGCCGTACAGCGGCCTCATCGGCAGGCGCGGAGCGAAATTGAGCATTCTTTACCGTGAGCGGGCTCTCCATATTCGGGCCTGCTCTATTCAGGATTTCGGTCATCAACGCCGTCGGCGCGGGCCGGTCGCCCAGGTGCGCGGCGCCCGGATGCTCCGTCGCGGCGGCCCGGATGCCGGACCGCCGCGAGGGGCTCACTCACCAGGCGTAGCTGTACAGGGAGTTGCTGTACGCGCCGTACGGCCCGGCGAACTGGTAGTTGTTGTAGTACCAGCTGCTGCCCCAGCCGGGGCCGTAGCCGTAGCCGCCGTAGGGATACGGCCAGTCGTTGTCCGCCATGGCGGCACCCTGGCCGACGAAGCCCAGGGTCGCAACGGTGCCTGTGATCACCAGTGCACGTCGGATCATCGTCATCATTGTGATCGTTTCCTTCCGCTCCGCGCGTCACGGTCATGGACGACGCGGGCCACTCGAAGGGACGCCGCGGCAGCCAGCCTTCAGGACCGGATATGGTTCCCATCCCTGACTGCAGCGGTCTCATTTCACACTACGCTCAGCCGTCCCACCCGCCGGAAGAACACCGGATGATGATCTAACAAGTCATATCCCTATACAGACGGACATGTTCACCGGGCATGGCAGGAGAGGCTGCGGATCTCCGCCTTCGAGAACCCCGCATGGGGCGCCCGTGGTTCCTCCCGGCCGGAAGGCGGCGCCCCCTCCGCGCCGTACGACCCCTACGTCCGGCCCGTACGGCCCCCGTGCCCGGCCGCCCGTCTCACCGGAGAGCGCCGCCGTCGCGCACGCCACAGGTGTTCACGGCGTGAACACCTGGAGCATCTGGAATAGTTGGCCTCCTGATCCGAAGTACCAAATCGGGAAGCACACGGAACAGGAGCCCGACGTGGCCAGAGTGCATGTTGTCCTCAATCAGAAAGGCGGCGTCGGCAAGTCCACGCTCGCCGTCAACCTCGCCGCCGTCACGGCCGACACGGTGGGCGGGGTGGCGGGGGAGAACCCCCCGGTCGTCACGGTCTCCATCGACCCGCAGGGATCCGCCGTCTGGTGGTCGGAGCGGGTCGGCGACGCCCTCCCCTTCGACTTCGTCCAGGCCCACGACGACATCGCCGGACTGGCGGGCCTCCGCCACATCCCGCACGTCACCGACGTGTGGGTGGACACCCCCGGCTGGCTCGATCTGTCGGACGGGGCCTCCTCCGACGACCCCCTCGGGGACGGCAAGGCCGCCGAGGCGCTGCGCGCCGTACTCGACAACGCCGACGACGTGATCGTCCCCATCGAGCCGGAGCCTCTGTCGTTCCAGCCGACGTTCAACACGATCGAGAAGGTCGTCAAGCCCCGGAAGCTGCCCTACCTCGTGGTCGCCAACAACTGGGACCCGCGCGACGGCCGCGCGGACCTCGACGACACCCTGCAGTTCGTACGGAACCAGGGCTGGCCGCTCGCCAACACGGTGATCCGGCACTACAAGATCCACTCCCGCGCGTCGGCGGAGGGTCTGGTCGTCACCCAGTACCCCAAGAACCGGGTGGCGATGGAAGCGCGCGAGGACTTCTACCGGCTCGCCCTGGAACACGGGCAGATGCGGAACGGGAAGCGCTGATGGCGGGGAAGAGGACGAGTCTCGCGGCGCTGATGGTCGGCCAGTCGGCCGAGTCTGAGGCGAAGATCCCGGCCCCGGTGGCCGTCGTGCCCCCCAAGCGGCCGGAGACCCTGCGGCTGGAGGACCTGGCCGACAACCCGGACAACCCCCGGGAGAGCCTCCGGGACCTGGAAGGGCTCGCCGACACGATCCGCGATGAGGGCGTGCTGCAGGACCTGGTCGTCGTCCCCCGTGACGTCTGGCTGGCCGTCCACCCGCACCACGCCGCGCAGATCGGCGACCGGCCGTACGTCATCCAGCACGGCCACCGGCGCCGCCACGCGGCCGCGCTCGCCGGGCTCACCGAGGTGCCCGTCAAGGTCCGCGAGTCCGCCGAGTCCGCCGAGGAGCGCACCCTCATCGAGAACTTCCAGCGCGACGACCTGACGCCGCTGGAGGAGGCCCGAGCCTTGCAGCGGTTGATGGAACTGCGCGGGATCTCGCTGCGCGAGGCCTGCCGCCGGGTGGGCAAGTCCGCCGGGTGGGGGTCGCAGCGGCTGGTGCTGCTCAAGCTCAAGCCGGAACTGCAGCAGGCGCTGGCGGACGGCACGCTGAGGTTGGAGGACGCCCGGGAGATAGGGAAGCTCCCTCTGGAGGAGCAGGCTCTCCCGGTCGCTCCGCAGCCGGTCATCGAGACCCTGCCGCCTCCCACCGGAGAGGGCTGGAGCCGGGGGAGTGTTTACGGCGTAAACACCGGAGAGGCGGATCCGGCCGTCCCGAGGCAGAGCGGAACCGGCAGACGGGACCGCGGCGTCATCCCGCTCGGGCCGCCGTCGGTGCTCGCGGCGGAGCTGCGGGCCCGGCTCTCCCGGGAGGATCTGGAGACGCTGGTAGAACTGCTGTCCGCCACGGTGGCCCGCTGACGTCCGCACTCCCGGCCCGCCGGCTCATGCGGGCCGGGAAGAGGCCGCGGCGGCCGCGAGGTCACCCCGAGCGCGCGGTGTTCACGGCGTGAACACCGGGAGGGCGGGAGGCGTACGGCTCCCGCCCCCTCCCGCTCCCTCCGTTCGCCGTCCCGGGCGCGGCACCGCCGGGATCAATCCACCTTGGCGGGAACCCGTTCAGCACCGAGAGACTCCTCGGAGCTCCTGTTCCGCGTCAGGTAGACGTAGGCCAGCGCGCCGAGGAACAAGGCGAGCGACGTCCACTGGTTGAGCCGCAGCCCGAGGATCTCGTTCGCCGGATCGACGCGCAGCCCCTCGATCCAGAACCGGCCCGCGGTATAGCCCGCCACGTACAGGGCGAAGAGGCGGCCGTGCCGCAGCAGGAACCGCCGGCCGATCCAGATCAGCGCCAGTGCCAGTGCCAGGTTCCACAGCGACTCGTACAGGAACGTTGGGTGGTAGGTGGCGGCACCCGCCACGGTCCCCGGGCGGCCCGCCTCGATCTCCAGACCCCACGGCAGGTCGGTCGGGCTGCCGAACAGCTCCTGGTTGAAGTAGTTGCCCCATCGGGCGATGGCCTGGCCGATGGGGATGGCCGGTGCCACCGCGTCACCGACGGCGCCCAGGGCGATGCCCTTACGGCGGCAGGCGATCCACACGCCCACCCCGCCCAGGGCGACCGCGCCCCAGATGCTCAGGCCGCGCCAGCCCGGCCCGGACTCACTCCAGATCAGGATCGCGTCGATCGGCCTGTGGGGTGCGTCCACTCCGAAGTACAGCTGCCAGTCGCTGACGACGTGATACAGCCGCGCGCCGATGATGCCGAACGGGATCCCCCACGTCGCCAGGTCCACCATGGTCCCCGGCGCTCCGCCCCGAGCCCGCCAGCGGCGCTCGGCGATGACGACGGCGACGGCGATGCCGAGCAGCATGCAGATCGTGTAGGCGCGGATGGGCACCGGCCCCAGGTACCAGACCCCTTCGGGCGGACTGGGAATCATGGCGAGCGACATGGAGGGCAATCTATTCGACTCGATCATGGGGGGGTATCCCACCAAAGTTCATATTCGTACGCCCTCTCCGCCCTGACGCGGACCTGATGCGGAACCGCGCCTGTTCGCCGCCGTACTTCCCCGGCGGACGATCGGTGTTTACGGCGTAAACACTTGAGCGGTGCCGCTGTGGGTCCGCCGTCTCCGAGTGCGGTGTCTCCGGGCCGGGGACACCGATTGACCGTCCCGGTCCACGGGAGGCGAGCGGTCAGGACAGCGGGCCCTGGAAGTGTTTACGCCGTAAACACCCCTCGACGCTGATGCGGATCCGCTGTCGGGTGCGGTGTCCCCGGGCCGGGAACGCGTCGAGGCCGTCACCCGGTTGTGCGGGTGGCGGCCTCGACGGCGTCTGCGCGGGTGCCCGGCTGTGCGGGCGCGGGGTTCCTGCCGGGCGTGGTGCGGGCGGGAGGCGGGGGGATCGGTGGTGATCCGTGGCCGGTTCCGGCGGGTGCGGTGCTCACAGGGCGGCGGTGCGCAGCACGGTGGCGACCAGGTCGGCGG
>NZ_CDRNDK010000095.1:0-17659 GCF_977012225.1 Planomonospora algeriensis
TCCGCGCGCCGCCTGATCTGCTCGGCCACCCAGTCGGCGTGCGTCCTGCCCGCCAGCGCCTCGGCCGCCGCCCTGCTCCCCCCTGCTCCGGGCGGGCTCGGTCGCCGGACCGCCGCCCTCGGAGCCGGAGCGCCCGCGCCGTACGGCCGCCGCCCGCTCCCGCGCGGTGGTCTGCGGCGTCCAGCAGCGGACCGCCGCGTCACCGGAGGTGATCGTGATCGAGTGTGAGACCGCCACGCCGTCCACGGCCGTCCAGGGCACGGAGGCGTCCCGGAGCGGGTTGCGGACCAGCACGCCCTCGTCGGTCAGGACGACCGCCGGGCGGATGCACGTGACGAAGACCAGGGCGGTCAGCACCGCCAGGACCGCCCCGGCGTCCAGCGAGGGCGGCCCGCTGTAGCGGACGACCAGGTCGGCCGCGTTCGCCGCGGCGAACGCGACCCACACCCAGCCGAGGACCAGCGCGGCCTTCGACCGGAACACCTCTCTCATGGCACCCGCCCCGCTCCCGCGATCCCGTCTACGCCTGCCACTTCAGGCGCGCGAAGCCCGGCTTGATGACGCCGTTGATGAGGGCCAGCCGGTCGTCGAACGGCAGGAACGCCGACTTCATCGCGTTGACCGTGAACCACTGCAGGTCGTCCCAGTCGTAGCCGAACGCCTCCACCAGCTTGGCGAACTCCTCCGAGACGGTGGTCCCGCTCATCAGCCGGTTGTCGGTGTTGACCGTCACCCGGAAGCTGAGGCGGCGGAGCAGGCCGATCGGGTGCTCGGCGATGGAGGGCGCGGCCCCGGTCTGCAGGTTCGAGGTCGGGCACATCTCCAGCGGGATGCGCTTGTCGCGCACGTAGGCCGCCAGGCGGCCGAGCTTGGGCTCTCCGTCGCCGGACACCGCGATGTCGTCGATGATCCGCACGCCGTGGCCGAGCCGGTCGGCGCCGCACCACTGGATCGCCTGCCAGATCGACGGGAGCCCGAAGGCCTCACCGGCGTGGATGGTGAAGTGGGCGTTCTCCCGCTGGAGGTACTCGAAGGCGTCGAGGTGGCGCGTGGGCGGGTAGCCCGCCTCGGCCCCGGCGATGTCGAACCCGGCCACGCCGACGTCGCGGTAGCGGACCGCGAGCTCGGCGATCTCCATGGACCTGGCCTGGTGGCGCATCGCGGTGAGCAGCGTGCCCACCTTGATCCCCCGGCCCTCCGAGCCGATCCTGAACCCCTCCAGGACCGCCTCGATGACCTCTTCGAGGCTCAGGCCCCGCTCGGTGTGCTGCTCGGGCGCGTAACGCACCTCGGCGTAGACCACGCCGTCGGCCGCCAGGTCCTCCGCGCACTCGGCGGCGACCCGGACCAGCGCCTCGCGCGTCTGCATGACGCCGACCGTGTGGTCGAAGGTCTCCAGGTAGCGCTCCAGCGAACCGGAGTCGGAGGCCTCCCGGAACCAGGTGCGCAGCGCGCCGGGGTCGGTCGTGGGCAGTCTGTCGTAGCCGGTCTCCCGGGCCAGTTCGACGATGGTCTCGGGCCGCAGACCGCCGTCGAGGTGATCGTGGAGCAAGACCTTCGGAGCCCGGCGGATCTCCTCAAGGGTGGGTAGCTGCTGGCTCATCTCGATATCCTACCGTCCGGTATCCGTCCGGCGATCTTCCGAGGACCGCCGGAAGCCGCGCGGGCTATTCGTCACGACGCGCCGTCTCCGGGGAGAAGGCGGGCAGGCAGACCGCGACGTACTCGGCGCCCTCGGGACCGCAGCTGTAGCGGACCTTCTCCCCCGGCTCGCAGGCGAACGCCTGGCCGGCGCGCACCTCGGTCGTGCCCTCGGCGTGCTCGACGACGACCGTCCCGGAGAGCACCAGGGTGTACTCCGCGAACTCCGGCGTCTGGGCCGGCTCGTCCCAGCCCGCGGGGGCCTTCATGTGCGCGATCGAGATCCCGGCGTCACCGCTGTTGACCCGGCCGACGTACTCGTCGATGACCTTTCCCCCAGGGACGGGGATCCGCGTCGCGCTGTCGATTTTCCTCACCATCGGTCCATCTTGCCACCGGGCCCGGCGGGCCCCGGCAGGGGGCCGCGTCAGTGGGCCCGCGGCGGGCCCGTCATCGGGCCCGTCAATGAGCCACGTCGATGACCAGGCGGTTCGGCTGCCTCTGCTCGGTGACGCGGAACCCGGCCTTGCGCTCCAGCACGATGCCCACGCCCACCACGGCCTCGAAGTCGCCGGTCTTCACGACGCTGCGCACATTGCCCAGCCCGGCCTGGAGGATCGGCCCGCCCGTCAGGGTGGGGGTCCCCTCCTCGGTGTGCGCGTTGGCCGGGAGCATCGTCACCTGCAGGTAGGCCCCGCCCTCGACGTCGATCGGCTCGCCCGACCCGTCCTGGACCAGCTCGGGCACCCAGTCCACGGTGTATCCGGGCGGCTCCCCCTTGAAGTCGATCACCACCCGGTCGTATCCCCCGTGCTCGGCGAAGCGCACGCCGGTGACGAGCGGCGGCTCGCCGGGGTTCCGCTCGACCCGGACCGCTCCGGTGCTCGTCGGCGGCTCCGGCCCGGTGGACGGCGCCTGCGGGGCGGAGGTCCTCCCCTGCGGGCTCCGCGCGCCCGGCGAGTCCTGCGCACCGGGCCGATCCTGGGCGTCGGGCGGGTCCTGTACGGCCGGCGGGGCCGACCCGGTCCCGCCGGTGGCGGCGACCCGGAGGACGGGGAGCCGGTGGCCCGGCCGGGCGGGTCCGCCTGGCCGGTCGAGCCGCCGCAGCCGGCCAGCAGGACGAGGGGAATGATCACGAGCACGGCGCGAGAGCGGTTCATGTTGGCCTCCTGCCAGGTTAGATGCCCGGTAATCCCCGCCGGTTCACCGCCCCGGCCGGTTCCGTCCCCCAGGCCGGCCCCCGTTCTCAGACGGTCTCCAGGACCGGCTCCTCCTTCCGTGCCGCGGCGGCCGTACGGGCTCCGCGCAGGCCGGTGAGGGCGATCACCAGGCCGGCCAGCGCCAGGATGCCGGAGACCGCGATCGCGGCGCGGAAGCCGTCGAGCGGGTCGGCGCTCGTGCTGGAGGTCAGCACCGCCGTCACCACCGCCAGCACGACGGCGCCGCCCACCTGGCCGGAGGTGTTGAGCAGGCCGGAGGCCAGGCCCTGCTCGTCGTCGGAGACCCCGTTGGTCGCCTGGATGTTGAGCGAGGGGAAGGACAGCGCGAAGGCGACGCCCAGCAGGACCATGCCGGGGATGACCAGCGTGGCCAGGTCGGGCGCCCCGTCGACGCGCAGGAAGAAGGCGTATCCGGCGGCCAGCGCGGCCGAGCCGACCACGATCAGCCGGGCGGTGCCGAAGCGGTCGGCCAGGCCGCCCATCTTCGTCGAGGTGACGGCCACCAGCAGGCCGGCCGGGAGGAAGGCCAGCGCGGTCTCCAGCGGGGACCAGTGCAGGAAGTTCTGGAAATACTGCATGGCGACGAACTGGAAGCCGACGTAGGAGCCGAACAGGATCACCAGGCCGAGGTTGGCCCGGACGATGGGACCCGAACGCAGGATGCCGAGCCGTACCAGCGGATGCCTGACCCTCCGCTCGGTCACCACGAACGCGGCCAGCAGCGCGGCGGCGCCGAGCAGCGAACCGACTGTCCGCAGCGAGCCCCAGCCGGCCTCGGGCGCCTCCACCACGGCGAAGACCAGCAGCAGCATCGAGGCGGTGATGGTCACGGCGCCGACGAGGTCGTGACCGCTCTCGGCCCGCTCCTCGGGCCGCTTCGGCAGGAACCGCAGGGCCGCGGCCAGGGCGAGGACCGCGACCGGGACGGGCATCAGGAACGTCCAGCGCCAGCCGAGCTCGGTCAGGAACCCGGAGATGACCAGGCCCAGGGAGAACCCGCTGGCGCCGGAGGCGGTGAAGATGCTGAGGGCCCGGTTGCGGGCCGGCCCCTCGGCGAACGTGGTGGTGATGATGGACAGGGCGGCGGGCGCGGTGAAGGCGGCGCTGATGCCCTTGACGAACCGGGCCGCGATCAGCAGGGTGCCGTCGTCGACCAGGCCGCCGAGGAGCGAGGCCACGGCGAAGACCGCCAGGGCCACCAGGAAGACGCGGCGCCGGCCGAGGAGGTCGGCGGTGCGCCCGCCGAGCAGGAGCAGGCCGCCGTAGCCGAGCACGTAGCCGCTGACCACCCACTGCAGGGCGTCCGTGGACAGGCCCAGGTCCGCCTGGATGGACGGGAGCGCGACGCCGACCATGGAGACGTCGAGCGCGTCGAGGAAGACGACGGCGCACAGGACCGCCAGGGCGGCCCACAGGCGCGCGTCCCAGCGTCCTTCGGTGGAGGAAGGGATCATGGGGCCCAACAATACATGCAGACACATCTAATGCAACAGAATTTAATTGCCATGCATTTGATGTCCACGCATGTTAGGATCCGCGGCATGAGCGAGGAGTCCGCCGTCCGCGCCTGGCGGGAGGTGCTGGCCAGGCATTCGGTGACCGCCTGCGCGCTGGAGCGGGAGCTCTCCGACAGGCACGGTCTCGGCATGAGCGAGTTCGAGGTCCTGGAGCGCATGGTCGAGGGCGGCCGGCCGAAATACCGGGTCCAGGAGATCGCCGACGCGGTGCACCTGAGCCAGAGCGCCTGCTCGCGGGTGGTCGCCCGGCTGGAGAAGGCGGGCCTGGTCAGCCGCGGCATGTGCGAGGCCGACCGGCGCGGCATCTTCGTGCGCATCACCGAGGACGGCCGCGCCCGCCACGCCGCCGCCCTCCCGACCCACCGCACCGTCGTCGCCGGGATCTTCGGCCTCCCCGCCTGAGCACGCACCCCGAGCACGGCGGCGGCCGGCCACCGCCGTGCGGTGACCGGCCGCCGCGCCGATCGCCGGAGACCTCCGGCTGGGACCTCGAGGGTCAGCTCCCGACGCTCACGCCCTGATGCGGTCGATCACCAGCGGGAGCAGGTCCACCTCGCCGGGCCCGCCGATCGCGTAGGCGCCGTCCAGCGCGGCCAGCGCCCGGTCGAAGCGGGCCGCCTCGTCGGCGTGCAGGGTCATCAGCGGCTGGCCCTCGCGGACCGCGTCCCCCGGCCGGGCGTGCAGCATGACGCCCGCGCCGAAGGAGACCGGGTCCTCCTTGCGTTCCCGGCCCGCGCCGAGCCGCCAGGCGGCCAGCCCCACACCGTAGGCGTCGAGCCTGGTCAGCACGCCCGTCGCGGGCGCGAGGACCTCCATCGTCTCGGCGGCCCTGGGCAGCGCCGCGTCCGGGTCGCCGCCCTGAGCGCTGATCATCCGGCGCCAGGCGTCCATCGCCGAGCCGTCCTTCAGCGCCTGCTCGGGGTCCTTGCCGCCGTCCAGCCCCGCGGCCTGGAGCATCTCGCGCGCCAGCCGCACGGTCAGCTCGACCACGTCCTCGGGCCCGCCGCCGGCGAGCACCTCGACGGACTCGGTCACCTCCAGCGCGTTGCCCACCGCCCGGCCCAGCGGCCGGTCCATCGCGGTCAGCAGCGCCACCGTGTTCACCCCGGCGTCGGTGCCCAGCTCGACCATGGTGGTGGCCAGCTCCCGGGCCCGGTCCGCGGTCTTCATGAACGCGCCCGAGCCGACCTTGACGTCCAGCACCAGCGCGCCGGTGCCTTCCGCGATCTTCTTGGACATGATCGAGGAGGCGATCAGCGGGATCGCCTCGACCGTGCCGGTCACGTCGCGCAGCGCGTAGAGCTTCTTGTCCGCCGGGGCGAGCCCGTCGCCCGCCGCGCAGATGACCGCCCCGGCCTCCCGCAGCACGCCGAGCATCTCGTCGTTGGAGAGCGAGGCCCGCCAGCCGGGGATCGACTCCAGCTTGTCCAGCGTGCCGCCGGTGTGGCCCAGGCCGCGGCCGGACAGCTGCGGGACGTACCCGCCGCACGCGGCCACCAGCGGGGCCAGCGGCAGCGTGATCTTGTCACCGACGCCGCCGGTGGAGTGCTTGTCGGTGGTACGGCCCGGCAGCGCGGACCAGTCCATCCGGGTCCCGGACCGGATCATGGCCTGGGTCCACTCGGCGATCTCCCGCCGCGTCATGCCGTTGAGCAGGATCGCCATGGCGAGCGCGGACATCTGCTCGTCGGCGACCACGCCCCTGGTGTAGGCGTCGATCACCCAGTCGATCTGCTCGGTGGACAGCTCGCGGCCGTCCCTCTTGGTGACGATGACGTCGATCGCGTCCATGTCTGTCAGGCCCCCCGGCTCAGGTCGTCGGGCCCGAAGGCGTACGGCAGGATCTCCGCCATCGGCTTCGGCCCGTCCACGGTCTCCATCAGCAGCTCAGGGCCGCCGAACTCGAACAGCAGCTGGCGGCAGCGCCCGCACGGCATGAGCAGCTCCTCGTGCCCGTCCACGCAGGTGAAGGCGACCAGCCGGCCGCCGCCGCTCGCCCGCAGCGCGGAGACCAGCCCGCACTCGGCGCACAACCCGACGCCGTAGGAGGCGTTCTCCACGTTGCAGCCGGAGACGATCCGCCCGTCGTCCACCAGCGCGGCGGCGCCCACCGGGAACTTCGAGTAGGGCGCGTAGGCGTTGCCCATGGCCCGTACGGCCTCGGCCTTCAGCGCGGTCCAGTCGATCAATGCTGCTCTCCTCGGCGATAGCGCACACCATCGGCCGCGGGCGGACGCAGGCTCTGCGAGGCCACGGACAGGACCAGCAGCGTCAGCACGTGCGGGGTGATGAAGACGAACTCGTTGGGCAGCTTGTCGACGGTCAGCCAGAGCCAGAGCAGCACGACGGCGGCGAGAGCGGCCGCCGCGGCGGCGGTGTACTGCCGGACTCCGGGCAGGCCGGCGGCCAGGCGGCTGCGGACCTGCATGCCCGTGTAGACGAGCAGGAGCAGGGCGCCGAAGAGCAGAAGCCCCGTGACGGCCTGGGAGCTGCGCAGCTGCAGGCCGTCGGCGTAGCCGAACAGCGAGGCGCCGACGGCGAGACCGCCGGGCCGCCAGTTACCGAAGATCATCGCGGCCAGGCCGATGAACCCCCGGCCGGAGGTCTGTCCCTCGACGTACTTGGTGGTGACGAAGACCAGGAAGACGCCGCCGAGCCCGGCCATCGCACCCGAGACGACGGTCGCGACGTACTTGGTCCGGTAGACCTTGACGCCCAGCGACTCGGCCGCCCACGGATTCTCGCCGCAGGAGCGGAGCCGGAGGCCGAAGGCCGTGCGCCAGAGCACGAAGTACGTCAGCGGGATCAGCGCGACGGCCAGGATGACCAGGACGTTCACGTTGTGGGTGAGGCCGCGCAGCATCCCCGCGACGTCGGAGAGCAGGAACCAGTGCGTGCTCTCCAGCTTCCCGAGCAGGTCGGGGCCGTCGGACAGGATCGGCAGGCTGACCTCCGGGGCGGTGGAGGAGAGCGTGGGCGAGGTGGTGATACCCGCTCCCTTCTCGGCGGCGGCCGTCCCCTGGGCGTACAGCACCTCGGACAGGAAGCGGGTGATGCCCGGGCCGAGGAGGTTGATGGCCACGCCGCTGATGATGTGGTCGACGCCGAACGTCACGGTCGCGATGGCGTGGAGCAGCCCGCCGAGCGCGCCGCCGAGCAGGCCCGCGACGAGGGCCGCGACGGCTCCCCACTGGTAGCCGGCCCATCCGGCGAACCAGGTGCCGAGCACCATCATGCCCTCGAGGCCGATGTTGACGATGCCCGCCCGCTCGGCCCAGAGGCCGCCCAGGCCCGCCAGTGCGATGGGCACGGCCAGCAGCAGCGCGGCGCTGAACGTTCCCGAGGAGGTGAGTTCGGGCGCGTCCCCGATGACGCGGGCGAGCGACAGGAGCAGGATCAGCGCCGCCACGGCGAGGAGCGCCAGATGGTAGCGGCGCACCCGGCGGGCCTCCGCGGTTGCCACGGACGCGGTCATGCGGCCACCCCTGCCTGGTTGGTGGTGGCGAGCTGGCGTGCGGCCCGCCGTTCCTCGTTGCGCATCGACATGCGGATGGTGACCTCGTTGGCGATCACCACCATGAGCACGATGGTGCCCTGGATGATGGTGATGACGGACGGCGGGATGTCGGCGAACTGGAGCGGGGCCCCTGCGCGGTCCAGGAAGGCGAAGAGCAGCGCGGCCACCGCGATGCCGCCCGGCCTGTTCCGGCCCAGCAGTGCGACCGCGATGCCGAGGAAGCCCAGGCCCGCGGTGAAGTTCGAGCCGTAGGCGTGGGTGCGGCCGAGGATCTCCGGCAGGCCGATGAGGCCGGCGACGGCGCCGGACAGGACCATCGCGGAGATCACCATGCGCTTGGGGTCGATGCCGGAGGCGAGGGCCGCCGAGGCGTTGAGGCCCGTGGCCTTCACCTCGAACCCGAACCTGGTGCGTTCGAGCACCAGCCAGATGATCAGGCCCGCCACGACCGCCACCGCGAGGAATCCCCACAGGCCGCCGCCGCGCGGGGCGGGCAGGCCGAACATCTCGAACAGGAAGTTCAGGTTGGGGAACCAGGCGGACTCCGGCAGCTCCGGCGTGGAGGTGGTCAACTGACCCTCCGCACGCTCACCGGCGAACGGGCCGCGGACCAGGAAGGCCGCGAGGTTGATCGCGATGTAGTTGAGCATGATCGTGGCGATCACCTCGTTCACCCCGCGCGTCACCTTGAGCACCGCGGGGATGAGCGCGTACAGACCGCCCACCGCCATCGCCACGGCGATGATCAACAGGATCTGGACGGGGCCGGGCAGATCGAATTGAGACCCCACGAAGGCGGCGACGACCGCCGCGATGCGATACTGCCCCTCGACGCCGATGTTGAAGAGGTTCATCCGGAAGCCGATGGCCACCGCCAGACCCGCGACGAACAGCGGGACGGCCCGGTTGAGGAGGGTGGTGACGGAGTTCACCACCTGGATCTGCGTGTCGCCGAAGTCGAACATCGCCTGGAGCGCGGTCACCGGGCTCGCCCCGGCGGCGAGGATCGCGACACTCGACACCGCGACGGCGATCAGCACCGCCACCACCGCGCCTGCCACCGTCAGCAGCGCGCGTTGCAGCCCTGCGGGCATCATGCCTGTCCCTCCGCGATCGCCCCGGTCATGTATCCGCCGAGTTCCTCGGGTGTGACCTGGTTCGGGTCGAGGCGGGCCACCATGCGCCCGCCGTAGATGACGTAGAGACTGTCCGACAGGCCGATCAGCTCGTCGAGGTCCGCGGAGATCAGCAGCACGGCGAGTCCCGCGGCGCGGGCCGTACGCAGGTGGTCCCAGATCGCGGCCTGCGCGCCGACGTCCACACCGCGCGTCGGGTGGGCGGCGATGAGGAACTTCGGCGCGCCGCTCATCTCCCGGCCGATGATCAGTTTCTGCTGGTTGCCGCCGGACAACGCGAGGGCGAGGGTGTCGATGCCGGCGCCCGGACATCGTACTCGCGCATGATGCGCTCGGTGTCCTTGCGCGAGGCCGCGCGGTTCACCCAGATGCCCTTGCGGGCCGGAACCCGCGTCTGGTGGCCCAGCACCCGGTTCTCCCAGAGGGGGGCCTCCAGCAGGAGGCCCTGGCGGTGCCGGTCCTCCGGGATGTAGCCGATGCCGGCCTCACGCCGCCGCAGGGTCGTCCAGGCGGTGATGTCCTCCTCCGAGAGGAGGATCCGGCCTCCGTCCAGGGTGCGCAGGCCCATGATGGCCTCGATCAGCTCGGACTGGCCGTTGCCCTCGACACCGGCGATGCCCACGACCTCGCCCGCGCGCACGGGGAAGGTGACGTCCTTCAGGAGCGGTCTGTCCCCGCTCCCGCAGACCGTCACGCCGTCCAGGTCCAGCACGACGCGGTCGGTGACCGTGGACTCCCGGGTCTCCGGGGTGGGGAGTTCGCTGCCGACCATCAGCTCGGCGAGCTGCCGGGCGGTGACCGATCCGGGTTCGACGCTGGCGACCGTGGTGCCGCGCCGGATCACCGTGATCGCGTCGGCGATGCTGAGCACCTCGTTGAGCTTGTGCGAGATGAAGATGATCGTGAAGCCCTGGGCCTTGAGCTCATTGAGGTTGCCGAAGAGCTCGTCGACCTCCTGCGGCACGAGGACCGCCGTGGGCTCGTCCAGGATCAGGATGCGCGCGCCGCGGTACAGGACCTTGAGGATCTCGACCCGCTGCCGGTCACCGACGCCGAGGTCCTCGACCAGCCGGTCGGGGTCGACCCGGAGCCCGTGGCTCTCGCCCAGTTCGCGGATGCGCGTACGCGCTCCGTCCGCGTCCAGCCCGCCGGCCTTCTTCGGCTCGGCCCCCAGGACGATGTTCTCCAGGACCGTGAGGTTGTCGGCCAGCATGAAGTGCTGGTGCACCATCCCGATCCCGGAGGCGATGGCGTCGCTGGGGGTACGGAAGTCGACGTCCTGGCCGTTGACCCGGATCCGTCCCTCGTCCGGCCGCTGCATGCCGTAGAGGATCTTCATCAGGGTGGACTTGCCCGCACCGTTCTCGCCCACGATCGCGTGCACCGTTCCGGGGGCGACGGCGATGCGGATGTCGTGGTTGGCGACGACGCCGGGGAAGCGCTTGGTGATTCCCTCAAGCTCGACGGCGGGCGGCGCCGCGGCGAGGGTGTCCGAGCTCGTCACAATGCGTTCTCCTGGAGAGCCTAGGGGGCTCGCGAGGTCCTGTCCGAGACAGGGAGAAAGCCCGGGGACCCGCCCCGGGCCTCTCCGGCTTCCTCCGCGGTCTCCCTACCGGGGCCCGCGGAGGAGCGACCTCACGGCTGCGTCGGAACGGTGACCGAACCGTCGATGATCTTCTTCTTGGCCTCTTCGACCTTGGGCATGACGTCGTCGATGAAGCCGCCGGAGGTGGACAGCCCCACGCCGTCGACCTTCAGGTCGTAGACGTTGTTGCTGCCGCCCTTGGCGCCGCCCTGGAAGGCCTTGATGAACTCGAACACACCGTTGTCGACACGCTTGATCATGGAGGTCATGATGACCTTCTTGAGGTCGGCCTCCTTGACCGTCTCGTACTGGTCGGAGTCGACGCCGATGGCCTGCTTGCCGGCGGGCGCGCGCCTGGAAGACACCCAGGCCCGAGTCACCGGAGGCGTGGTAGACGATGTCCGCGCCGTCCTGGTACATCTTCTCAGCGGTGATCTTGCCCTTGTCCGGGGCCTTGAAGCCGCTGAAGTCGCCGTCCGGCGTCAGGTACTTGACGTCGATCTTGATGTCCGACTTCACCGACTTGGCACCGGCCTCGAACCCGGCCTGGAACTTCTTGATCAGATCGTTCTCGACACCGCCGACGAACCCGAGGTGGTTCGACTTGGTCTTCTCCGCCGCGGCGACGCCCGCCAGATAGGAGCCCTGCTCCTCCGCGAAGAGCAGGCCGGTCACGTTCGGCGCGTTGGACGCCGAGTCGACCACCGCGAACTGGATGTCGGGGTACTCGGTGGCGGCCTTCTTGATGTCCTCGCCGTAGGCGAAGCCGACACCGATGATCGGGTTGTAGCCGGCGTCCGCCAGTTGGCGGAGCAGCTCACCGCGGTTCGAGCCGTCGGCGGCCGGGCTGAGGTCCTTGATCTCGGCGCCGAGCTCCTTGCCCGCTCGCTCGAGACCGGCGTAGGCGGAGTCGTTGAACGACTTGTCGCCGCGGCCTCCGACGTCGTAGGCGAGGCCGACCTTGAGGCTCGACTTGGGCGCCTCGCTGGTCGCACCCGGGCTCGCCGTGGTGCTCCCGCCGGAACCGGTGTCGTTGCCGCCACACGCGGCCGCGGCCATGAGCATGGCCCCCGCCACCGTGGTCATTGCCATCTTGCCGAACTGGTTACGAAGCAAGGTGACTCCCCTCCATCTCTCCGCTGTATCAACTTGTGCACGCACGAAGAAACGCACGGCAGCCATCCACGGAATGTAGTTGGTAAGACAGACCACTCCAAACCGGTACACAGGTCCGCAACCGGCCCGTTACCGACCCCAGTCGCGACTGTGACCGGAACGAGGCCTACCCCCTCCAGAGAGCCCGAACCGGTCACGGGCAACAGCCCTTCCAACGTCCCGTGCCGCTTTTGCAATCAGCCGCCGCCCCCTGTCCGGCGCCGGCGCACCGGCCTCGGGCGCGGAGCCCGAGAGCGACGGTCCGCACGCCCTGCCGCCGCGGAGGCGCCCGCAGGCCGTCGGAGTCGCGGCCTGCGCCGCGATTCGGAATCGCATGCCGCACGAGCGGCCCCGCCCGGCACCCCGAGCCGACGCGCAGCCACGGCGCACGGTCCACCGTCCCGCCCGCCGGAACGAAGCCACCGGGAATCCCACCCGTTCCAGGGGCGGCGGAGCGAACAGGCCACTCGCTTCACAGGAATGCGACCCGCGCTCCGCGGACCCGGTCACCCTCTCCATCCCGGCCACCACTCCAGACGTTCCTCCACCATAAAACCCGTAATTCAGCAAACTAACCAGAAAGGAAACGTTCCGGCTTTTTCGGCAGTCACACCAAATCCAGGACATTTCTTGGCACGAATCCGCTGCGGCGCCCCCAGCCCCGCCGAACACGGGACCACAGGCCTCTCCGGACCACGAACGAAGCGGTCGGCCTTCCGGGCGGCCGGAGAAAGCCGAGCTCAGCGCCCCGAACCAGCACACTTCCGCACCTTGCGGAAAGAATGGCAAAGGCAGATTCAGACTACTCGTCCAACAGGACCCGTGGTACCGTGCCGCCACAAGATCATCCCATCACGAGAAGGACTCACCGTGAAGAGGCTCAAGGCCGTCGCAACGACCCTGATCAGCTCTGCAGCGCTCCTCGCCGGGAGCGTCACCACGGCCTCTCCGGCCAATGCGGAAGTCTGGTCCTGCCAGACCAGCAAATCGCCGAACGTCGCCCGCACACAGTGCTTCGCGGGCTGGGGCGCCTACCGGGTGAGCGCCACCTGCGTCACCTCGAAGTACCCCTACCGCATCACGATCTACGGCAACACCGTGACCAGGGAGCGGGGCACCCTGAAGGCACCGACTTCCACCGTGCGGGCGGCGGGGTACAACTGCAGCATCACCGACGCGGGTGTGGACGTTCACTGAGAGCGCTGGAGACACCGATTCGTTGCCGGTCGACTCCGCGGAACGGATGAAAGACCGGCCTGGCACGGATCGGGAATCACCGCCGTGAGGCCTGCGGAGATCATCGGATCTCCGCAGGCCCTCTCTCCCCCGTGGAGACACAGCAGGTCCCGCCGCGACCGGTAAGCCCACGCGACCGGCCTCCGGCGGCTCAGGTGTCCAAATTCACCACGACGAGCGGCTCCTCGACGGTGGGCTGCCGCTCCTCCCAGAGGGCGGTCAGTGCCGTACCGACCAGGAAGCGCACGCCCGCGCCGATGCAGCTCTCGTCGACGTCGAAGGTGCCCTGGTGGATGTCTCCGGCGTGCGCCGTGCCCGGCGTGCGGGTGCCCAGCCGGGCGAACGCCCCGGGCACGGACTCGAGGTACCAGCCGAAGTCCTCGCCGCCCAGGCTCTGCTGGGTCGGCACCGCGGCGCCCTCGCCGAGCATGCTCTCGGCCGCCTCGGACAGCATCTGCACGCTGTCCTCCTCGTTGACCACCGGCGGCACCCCGCGCACGTAGTCCAGGTCCACCTCGACCCCGTAGGCCCCGGCCACCGACTCCAGCAGGGCCTTGATCATGTCGGGGGCCGCGTGCCAGGCCTCCTCGTCCAGGCAGCGCAGCGTGCCCTCGGCCAGGCCGTCGTCCGGGATCGCGTTGGCCACCGAGCCGGCCTCGACCCGGCCCCAGACCAGGCTGAGCGACGAGCGCGGGTCGACCGGCGGGAGAGCGCGGCGGGCAGCTCGGTGAGGATCTTGGCGAGCGCGAAGACCAGGTCCACGGTGAGGTGCGGCCTGGCGGTGTGCCCGCCGGGGCCGCTGACCCGGATGTTGACCCGGTCGCAGGCGGAGGTGATGGGCCCGGCCTTGAGGCCGACCTTGCCGACGTCCACCTTGGGGTCGCAGTGCAGGCCGAAGATCCGGTCCACCCCGCTCAGGCCGCCCGCGGCCAGGACCTCCAGCGCCCCGCCGGGCAGTTCCTCGGCGGGCTGGAACAGGAGCCGGACCTTGCCGGGCAGCAGCCCCGCCCTCGCCTGCTGGGCGAGGAAGAGCCCGGCGCCGAGCAGGATCGCGGTGTGCACGTCGTGGCCGCAGGCGTGGCAGACGCCCGGGACCGTCGAGCTGTAGGGCACGTCCTTCTCGTCGGGCACCGGGAGCGCGTCGATGTCGGCCCGGAGCGCCACCGTCGGGCCCTCACCGCTGCCGATCTCACAGATCAGGCCGGTGCCGCGCGGCAGCACCGTCGGCACGAGGCCGGCGGCGCCCAGCCGCTCGGCGACGCGCTGCGTCGTGCGGTATTCGGCGAACGCCAGCTCGGGGTTCATGTGGAGGTCTCGGCGGAAGCCGATCAGCTCCGCCTCGCGCTCGGCGAGGAACGCGTCGAGTTCCCCCCGCAGATTACGCCCTCGCATTGGTCACCGTCCCATCCGCGCCAGCGGTCTGAATCCTCGACGCACGTGCCACTGCCCAGAATCACCCGATCCATGGGGCAGTCCTGATTGGAAAAGCGGTCGCCGCACGGAAGGGCGCGGGCGGGTGCCCCGGATGAGCATCACGGACACGCCGGAGTGGACGACGAATCGCCGACGCGGAGTCGGCAGGCCGAAGCGAGGCCACCGGCGCGTTGACGATGACATCGACTTTATCCCTCCTCAGCGGCCCCGCGCCGACATCTGCGTCAAATGTTTTGTCGCCCCATACCCGTCTCCTGTCCCTCCTGACCCATCCGAACCATGACGAATAGCCCGAACGAGCCAGGGAACGGTAGTCCCACCGGACGACGGGCGCCTGGCACCCGGGGTTCCGTGCGGTTGAAACATCGCCCGACCTGGCAACTTCCGTGACCCTGAGGTACCGCTCATCGAACCCGGCGGACTGATGCAACCCGAAAGAATGCGTGGTTCACTCCGCTTATGATCACTAATATCCCATTTGGGGAGAAGCACTCCAGATTGAGCATCTTCGAACCGAACGAGGGAACCGTGGTGGTCATCCCCTCGCTCTCGTTGCCCCAGGACGAACTCCGGATCATCACCGGAGCGCGCTGCTACGAGGAGCGGCTGCTCTTCCTGCTGTTCACCCTGAAGCGCCCGGGGGTGAAAGTCGCCTATCTCAGCTCGGTCCAGGTGGACCCGGCGATCGTCGACTACTACCTGGGCTTCCTCGACGACCCGGACGAGGCCCGCGGACGCCTGGAAATGATCAGTTTGGATGATCCGCGCCCCCTGCCGCTCACCGACAAGATCCTGGCCCGTCCCGACGTCCTGGCACGGATCCGGGGCGCGCTGGACGACGTCCGGGACGCGTGGATGGTGCCCTTCGTGGTCAGCGCGTCCGAGGAGCGGCTCTCCGGGCTGACCGGGCTGCCGGTCTACGGCCCGGCCACCGCCCTGGCCCACCTGGGCTCCAAGAGCGGGAGCCGACTGGTCGGCGACGAGGCCGGGGTCCCCCTCGTCCCCGGCTTCACCGACCTGCGGTCGCTGACCGAGGTCGAGCACGCGGCCCGCGCGCTCGGCCGGGGCGGACGGCTGATGGTCAAGCTCAACAACAGCTACTCGGGGCTGGGCAACGCCATCGTGGTCAAGGACGCCCCGCGCCTGACCGCCTGCCGTACGAGCTTCTCGGCCGCCGAGGAGAACTGGGCCACCTTCGCGGAGAAGATCGCCGCGCGGGGGGCGGTGATCGAGGAGTTCATCGAGGACCGGCCGCTGCGCTCCCCCAGCGCGCTGGCCAGGATCACGCCCGGCGGCGCCTACGACGTGGTCGCCACGCACGAGCAGGTCCTCGGCGGCCCGAACGGCGACGTGTACCAGGGCTGCACCTTCCCCGCCAGCCAGGACTACCGCGCCGAGGTGGGCGAGTGCGCCGAGCGGATCGCCGCGGTGCTGGCCCGCCGGGGCGTGGTGGGACTGTTCGGGATGGACTTCTTCGCCGTGAAGACCGACGGCGGCTACCGGACGCTGCTGTGCGAGATCAACCTGCGCATCGGCGGCACCACCCACCCCTTCGGGGCCGCGCTGCTCACCACCGACGCCGTCTACGACCCCGGGACCGGCCTGCTCATGCACGGCGACCAGCCCAAGTACTACGTGGCCACGGACAACTGCGCCGTCCCCCGGCTGCGGGGCCGCAAGCCCCGCGAGGTCGTCGAGCTCCTGCGCGACCGGGGACTCGGCTTCGACCGCGAGGCCCGCACCGGGAACGTGCTGCACCTGCTGGGCGCGATCCCCGAGTTCGGCAAGCTCGGCTTCACCAGCATCGGGAACTCCGAGGAGGAGGCCGCCGACCTACACCGGCGGACCCTGCGAGCGCTCCACCCCGCCGCGTAGGCCCCGCAGGCCGCGCAGGCCGCCCAGCCCCCGCAGGCCGACGGACCCGAGCACGAGCCCGAGCACGACGTTGACCGCGATCAGGACGCCGTGCACCACGTAGAACGCCGTGGGATGGCCGTCCTGCAGGTTGAACCCAAGGTTGATCCACTCGACGATCATGAAAGCGGCAAGCGCGACCAGAAATCCGGCGATCTTTCGCGACATTTGCATTATGTCCGTATCCCGCAGCGTGGCTCGTCCCGAGGCCGGGGATGAGCCCCCGCATGCGAACGCAGGCGAATCACCACAAAGCTACCCTGAGACCACTATGGGGATGAAACACGTCGCACCCGCAGGGGTGCTGCTCGCGACGGTCACCTTCCTGGGCGCGCCCGCGCAGGCCGTACAGGCGGCATCGCCCGCGCAGAGCGTACAGGCCGCACCGGCCGGGGTCCGGGACCCCAGCGGCCGGGAGCCCGTCGGCGGCGCGCGCCTGGGCGAGCGGGGCATCGTCTTCCCCGCCGGGGTGAAGGCCCCGCCCAAGACCTCGGCGAAGTCCTACGTGATCGCGGACGCCGACACCGGCGAGGTACTCGCCGCCAAGAACGCGCACGGCCGCTACCTGCCGGCGAGCACGCTCAAGGCGCTGACCGCCCTGGCCCTCATCCCGAAGCTCGACAAGGCGAAGAAGGTCAGGCCGAGCAGGAACGCCGTCAACGTGGAGGGCAGCGCGGTCGGGCTGGTGCCCAAGCCGCTCTACACCGTCGAGGACCTGTTCAAGGCCCTGCTGCTGGTCTCCGGCAACGACGCCGCGGTCGCGCTGGCCGAGGCCAACGGCGGCCTGGACAGGACGCTCGCCGACATGAACGCCGAAGCCCGGCGGCTGCAGGCCTTCGACACGGTGGCCAAGACGCCCAACGGCCTCGACAAGCCCGGCCAGAGCAGCTCCGCCTACGACCTGGCGCTGATCGCCCGCGCCGGCCTGGCCAACCCCGACTTCCGGCGGTACGTCAGCCTGAAGACGGACAAGTTCCCCGCGCCCAAGGGCTACTACGAGATCGGCAACCACAACAAGCTGCTCTGGCGCTACAAGGGCATGATCGGCGTCAAGAACGGCTGGACCTCCAAGGCCCTGGCCAGCTTCGTCGGCGCGGCCAAGCGCAACGGCCACACCGTCATCGTGACGATCATGCGGCACGACGGCTACATGTGGGAGGACATCGCCGACCTGCTCGACTGGGGCTTCGCCGCCCGCGGCAAGGCCGTCCCGGTCGGCCTCCTGGTCGAGCCCGTCCCCGAGCCGGCCCCGCTGCCTACCGCCCAGGCCGCGGACCCGAACGCCCAGGCCGCGAACCCGGCCG
>NZ_CDRNDK010000096.1:0-17634 GCF_977012225.1 Planomonospora algeriensis
CGGGCACCGCGGACCCCGCGGCCCCCGCGGCGGACCCGGCGGCGATGCGGATACGCGGCCCGCCGCCCGCTGAAAGCGGCGGCGGGCGACTTCTCGGGAAGGAGAGCGGACATGGACCTGCGGGAGACCCCCGCGCAACGGCGGCTCCGCACGGAGCTGCGGAGCTACTTCGCGGACCTGCTGCCGGAGGACGAGCGCCGCCGCGCGGGCGAGGAGGGCGTGGGCGGGGACCGCTTCCGCGAGGTGGTCCGCAGGCTGGGCGCCGACGGCTGGCTCGGCCTCGGCTGGCCGGTCGAGTACGGCGGGCAGGGCCGGTCGGCCGAGGACCAGTACGTCTTCTTCGACGAGGTCCAGCGGGCCGGGATCCCGTTCCCGTTCGTCACCGTCAACACGGTCGGCCCCACGCTGATGCGCCACGGCTCCGAGGAGCAGCGCCGGGGCTTCCTGCCCGGCATCCTCTCCGGTGACGTCGTCTTCGCCATCGGTTACACCGAGCCCGGCGCCGGCACCGACCTGGCGTCGCTGACGACCCGCGCGGTCCGCGACGGCGACGAGTTCGTCATCGACGGGGCCAAGGTCTTCACCAGCGGCGCGAACACCGCCGACCACATCTGGCTGGCCTGCCGTACCGATCCCGGCGCCCCGAAGCACCGGGGCATCTCGATCCTGATCGTCCCCACGAGCGCCCCCGGCTTCTCCTGGAGCCCCATCCGGACGGTCGGCGGGATGACCGTGACCGCCACCTACTACAGCGGCGTGCGGGTGCCCGCGAGCGCGGTCGTCGGCGAGGTCGACGGCGGCTGGAGCCTGATCACCACCCAGCTCAACCACGAGCGGATCGGACTGGCGGCGCTCGGCGGGCGGATGATCCGGCTCTGGGAGGACGTCCTGGCCTGGGCGGGGGAGAACGGCGCGCTCGACCTGCCCTGGGTACGGCGCGACCTCGCCCGCGCCCACGCCCGGCTGGAGGCGATGCGGCTGCTGAACTGGAAGATGGCCGGCGCGGTCGAGCGGGGGGAGCTCTCCGGCGCGGACGCGGGCGCGGCCAAGGTCTACGGCACCGAGACCCACATCGACGTGCAGCGGACCCTGACCGGGATCCTCGGCGCGGCCGGCCGGATCCGCCCGGAGTCGCGCGGCGCGGCGCTCGCCGGGCAGATCGAGCAGCTGTCCCGGCAGGGCATCGTCAACACCTTCGGCGGCGGCGTCAACGAGGTCCTCAGGGACATGGTCGCGACCCAGGGGCTGGGCCTGCCCCGGCGGGGACGCGGCGCATGAGCGGGCGGACCGGCGGTCCGGCGGCGTCCGCGGGACCGCGCTCCGAACCGCAGGAGGGCCGCACGGACGGAGAGCCGACTCCGGAGGGCCGCATGGACGTAGGCCTGGCTCCGGAAGGACGCGCGGACGGAGCCCCGGCTCCGGAAGGACGCGCGGACGGTTACGAGGAGCGGCTGCGGGCGTTCGCCGGACGGGAGCTGGCTCCTCTCCGGCTCGGCCCGGACCCGGTCAACCTGCCGATGATCCGGCACTGGACCGAGGCGATGGAGGACGCCAACCCGGTCCACCTCGACGAGGCGGCGGCCCGCGCCACGGGCAGGCCAGGCGTCGTCGCCCCCGCCTCCATGGTCCAGGTCTGGACGATGCGCGGTTACGCCGCGACGGTGACGCCGCCGCCGGACCGGGCAGACGGCGCCCACGGAGAGCTGCTCGCCCTGCTGGAGGAGGGCGGGTACACCTCGGTGGTGGCGACCGACTCGGAGTTCGAGTTCCACCGGGAGCTCGTCCCCGGGGACCGCGTCGGCGTCGAGGAGGTCGTCGAGTCGATCTCCCCGGAGAAGGCCACGGCGCTGGGAGCGGGGCGTTTCGTGACCACGCTGAAGACCTACCGCGACGGCGGCGGACAGGTCGTGGCCGTCCAGCGCTGGCGCACCCTGTGGTTCGACCCCGCGAGCAAGCCCGCCAGAGCGCTGCGGCCGCGACCCGCGCTCAACCGGGACAACGCGTTCTGGTTCGAGGCCGCGCGCGGGCACCGGCTGGTGATCCAGCGCTGCGCCGGATGCGGGGCCCTCCGGCACCCGCCCGGCCCCTGCTGCCCGCGGTGCGGCTCCTTCGACTGGGACACCGCCGAGGCCTCCGGCCGCGGACACGTGTACAGCTACGTGATCGGCCACCACCCGCGCCATCCCGCCTTCGAGTTCCCGCTGGTCGTCGCGGTCGTCGAACTCGCCGAGGGCACCCGGCTCATCACCGGCCTGGCCGGCGTCGCCCCCGACGCCGTCGAGATCGGCATGCCCGTCGTCCTCGACTGGATCGACCCCGACCCCGATCTGTCGCTCCCGGTGTTCCGACCGGCCGAGCAGGAGGAGCACTGATGGATTTCACCCTCGGCGAGGAGCTCGAGGCGATCCGCGACCTGGCGCGGGAGGTCTTCGCCGACCGCGCCGCCGCCGAGCGGGTCCGCGCCGTCGAGGGCTCCCCGGACCGGATCGACGAGGACCTCTGGACGGAGCTGGCCAAGACCGGCCTGCTCGGCGTCGCGCTGCCCGAGGAGTACGGCGGCGCCGGGCTGGGACCGGCCGCGCTCTGCGTCCTGCTGGAGGAGCAGGGCCGCCGGGTGGCCCCCGTACCGGTCTGGCCGGCGCTCGTCGGCGCGCTCGCGATCGCCGCGCACGGCACGGCGGAGCAGCGCCGCGACCTGCTGCCGGGGATCGCGGACGGGTCGGCGCGGCTCACCGTGGCGCTGGAGGAGTTCGGTCCGCACGACCCGCACGCGCCGGAGTGCACGGCCCGGCCGGACGGGAGCGCGGACGGCGGCTGGCGGCTGACGGGCGTGAAGGCGGTCGTGCCCTCGCCCTCCGGGGCCGCCCACGTGCTCGTCTCCGCGACCGCCGAGACCGGGACCGGCCTGTTCCTGATCACGACCGGAGCCGACCGCACCGACCACACCGGTCGGACCGGCCGCACCGGTCGGACCGGCCGCGACGCCGACGCCGGCCGTACCGGTGGGCTCGGCCGGACGGAGGGCGTCGCCTGGGAGCGGGCCGAGACCACCAGCCGCGACCTGGCGGGCAACCTGGTGCTGACCGGTGCGGCCGCGCAGGCGGTCGGCCTCCCCGGCACCGGGGCCGTCGACCGCGCCGTCGAGCTCGCCGCCGTCGCCCTGGCCGCCCTCCAGCTGGGCGTCGCCGAGGGCGCGCTGCGGATGGCGGCCGACCACCTCGCCGCACGGGAGCAGTTCGGCCGCCCGCTGGCCACGTTCCAGGCGGTCCAGCACCAGCTCGCCGACTGCTACATCGAGATCGACGCCATGCGGGTCTGCCTCTGGCAGGCCGTCTGCGCGATCGGGGAGGAGCCCGCGGCGGCGGCGGCCGTGCCGGTCGCGGTCGCGCAGTGGTGGGCCGCCGAGGCGGGGCTGAACGTGGTCCACCGGGTCCAGCACGTGCATGGCGGGATCGGCGTCGACGTCGACTACCCGGTGCACCGCCACTTCCTGTGGGGACGGCAGCTGGCCGGCACGCTGGGCGGGGCGAGCGCCGTACTGGCCCGGCTCGGCGACGCGCTGGCGGACGGGAGGGCCGCGTCGTGACCCCGCCGCACTCCAGGACGTACGACGAGGTCGCGGTGGGCGACACGCTGGAGGAGCTGGTGATCCCGCTGACCAGGACCATGATCGTCGCTACCGCGATCGCCACCCGCGACTACCAGGACGTGCACCACGATCCCGAGCTGGCGGTCGCCCGGGGCTCGAAGGACGTCTTCATGAACATCCTGACCACCAACGGCCTGGTCGAACGGTTCGTCACCGGGTGGGCGGGCCCCGCCGCCGTCGTCGAAGCCATCAGGATCCGGCTCGGCGCGCCCAACCACCCCGGCGACACCATGGTGCTGACCGGCGCCGTCACCGCCAAGGACGACGGGGACGACCGGGTCGAGGTGTCCGTCCGCGGCGCCAACGGCCTGGGCGACCACGTGACGGGCACCGTCGTCGTACGGCTCCCGCGCGGCGGCCGTTCCGGAGCCGGTCCCGCCGGGCGGGAGGGCCGCCGGGAGGGGACCCGTCTCCCGGGAGGACGACCCGCGCCGCGGGGACCGCCCGCCCGGTGAGGAGGGCGCCGCGTGAGCCGGCACGGCCGTTCCGGACCGCTCTCCGGCGCCGCCGCGATCGCCGGCATCGGCGCCACCGAATTCTCCAAGGACTCCGGGCGCAGCGAGCTCCGGCTGGCCTGCGAGGCGGTGCTGGCCGCCGTCGCCGACGCCGGGCTGGAGCCGTCCGACGTCGACGGGCTGGTGACGTTCACCGCCGACACCAGCTCCGAGATCCACGTCGCGCGCAGCGCCGGCATCGGTGAGCTGCGGTTCTTCTCCCGCGTCGGCTACGGCGGCGGGGCCGCCTGCGGCACCGTCCAGCAGGCCGCGATGGCCGTCGCCACCGGTGTCGCCGATGTCGTCGTCTGCTACCGCGCCTTCAACGAGCGCTCCGGCGAGCGGTACGGCCTGGGCCAGGCGGACCGGCCGATGGACACCGGTGCCGACCGCGCGGCGTACTCCTGGATGACGCCGTTCGGCCTGTCCACCCCCGCGCAGTGGGTCGCGATGTTCGCCCGCCGCTACATGCACGAGTACGGCGCCACCAGCGAGGACTTCGGCAGGGTCGCCGTGGTGGACAGGAAGCACGCGGCGACCAACCCGGCCGCCTGGTTCCACGGGCGGCCGATCACCCTCGCCGACCACCAGGCCTCCCGCTGGATCGCCGAGCCGCTGCGCCTGCTGGACTGCTGCCAGGAGACCGACGGCGGTCAGGCCCTGGTCGTCGTCTCCGCCGAGCGGGCCCGCGACCTGCCGCACCCGCCCGCGGTCGTCCGCGCGGCGGCGCAGGGCTCCGGCGCCGACCAGCACATGATGACCGGCTACTACCGGCCGTCGATCACCGGCATCCCGGAGCTGGGACTGGTCGCCCGGGAACTGTACGCGCAGAGCGGCCTGCGCCCGGACGACGTCGGCGCGGCGGTCGTCTACGACCACTTCACCCCGCTGGTGCTCCCGCAGCTGGAGGAGCTCGGTTTCTGCGCCAGGGGAGAGGCCAGGCACTTCATCACCGACGGGCACCTGGAGCTCGGCGGGCGGCTGCCCTGCAACACCCACGGCGGCCAGCTCGGCGAGGCGTACCTGCACGGTATGAACGGCATCGCCGAGGCCGTGCGCCTGGTCCGCGGAACCTCGGTCAACCAGCCCGGCGCACCCGGCCACGTGATCGTCACCGCGGGTACGGGCGTGCCCACCAGCGGCCTCATCCTGGGTCCCGACGCGTGAGCGCCGGCCGGGCTCACGCGAAGGCGGCGATGTCGGCCGGGTCGACGGTCGGCAGGCCGACGTCGCCGAAGGGGGCGGCGGCCGTACGGCTGCCGCGGATCGATTCGGCCCAGGCGTAGGCATTGGAGTGGAAGCCGCCCGGTCGCAGGATCGTCCACTCCAGGCCCGACCGGCGCACCGCCTGCTCGAAGGCCGCGGGGCGGCGGTAGACCTCCGGCCGGCTGCTCGCGCCCCGGGACCGCCTGAAGGCCCTGGTGGCCGGTTGGGTGGAACGCTGGATCGACTCGCTTGCCGATGGCGACCGCACCCCGCGGGGGCGTAGGCCATCAGTACGCCGTCGGCGGATCCACCGGTGGCCCGCGGACGCTGCACCAGTACGAATCCCCGCCTGAACGGCATTGGGGAAATGATTGCAGTGAATGACGAAATCGGCAAAGCCGAACAGGGTGGTTAAAAGGGTTATATTACCGTTCGCGATGGATTCGCGCCCCTTTCTGTCTACCATCGTCGCCTAGTGTTCATCTCTTTTCGGGGGCCGGCTTCATGTCACGTCGTGAGCATGTGCGTTCCCTCCTGGAGGCGAGGCGTTTCCAGTGGGCCATCATCGCGGTCATCGTGGTCAACGCCGCCACCCTGGGCGCGGAGACCTCCTCGGTGCTGACCGGGCACGTCGGCGGGTTCCTGCACGCCGTGGACCGGATGGCGCTGGCGGTCTTCGTGGTGGAGATCGGATTGCGCCTGTACGTTCACAGGGGCGCGTTCTTCAAGGATCCGTGGAACCATTTCGACACGATCGTCGTGGCCGTCGCGCTGGTCCCCGCCGCGGGTCCGGCGTCGATATTGCGGGCGCTGAGGATACTGCGGGCGCTGCGCCTGATATCGGCGGTGCCGAGCATGCGCAGGGTGGTCTCGGCGCTGCTGGAGGCCATCCCCGGCATGGTCTCCATCATCGGCCTGCTGATACTGGTCATGTACGTCTCGGCCGTCCTGGCGACCGAGTTGTTCGGCGCGGTCGCCCCCGGGTACTTCGCTGAACTGCCGACCTCGCTGTTCACCTTGTTCCAGATGATGACCGGTGACTCGTGGGCGGACATCACCCGTCAGGTGATGGCCGAACGCCCATGGGCGTGGGTGTTCTTCATCGGTTACATCCTGATGTCCACTTTCGTGGTCCTGAACCTGTTCATCGCCGTCGTGGTCAACGCCATGGACGAGCAGACGACCTCCACCGAGGAGCAGCACACCGACGACCGGCTCACCGCGATGCTGGCCGAGATGGTCCGCCTGCACGCCAGGATCGACGCCGTGCTGGCCGCGCAGGCGGTCGCGGCCGATTCCGGCCGCGACCGTCCCGACGGCCACGTGGAGGCCGGGCTCAGCCCTTGACGACCTCCACCCGGTAGCGGCCGTCACCGTCGCGGTGGACTCCGTGAACGTCGGTGGCCAGGTCGGGGAAGGACCGGTCGAAGTCCTCCAGCGCCTGCAGGTACGTCATCAGCGGGCCGTCGGCCGGGCCGGCCGCCTCGCCGGGCATCAGCATGGGGATCCCGGGCGGGGTGACCACCACCGTGGCCGCGGCGACCCGGCCCGGCAGGCCGGCCAGCGGGACGCGCTCGGTGCGGGAGCGGATCATGGCCTGGTAGCAGTCGGCGGGAGTCGACACCGGCTCGGGCAGGGTGGTGAAGACCTGGTCGAGCAGCTCGCCGACCCCGGAGTCGCGCAGTCTCTCGTGGACGAGGGTGCAGAACCTCTGCAGCGAGACCGCGGGCGGCCCGAAGCCGGGCAGCACCTCCGCCAGGGGCAGATCGTCGTCATAGGCTTTCTTGAAGTCGGTGAGCGCGTCGATCAGTGTGCCCCACTTGCCCTTGGTGATCCCCATGGAGAACAGCACCAGCAACGTGTGGTCACCGGTCTTCTCCACCACGATGCCGCGCCGTTCCAGGTAAGCGGCCACGACGCGGGCGGGGATGCCCCAATCCAGCGTGCCCGTGGCGGCGTCGGCGCCCGGGCAGGTGATCGTCACCTTGACCGGGTCGAGCAGGCAGTAGCCCTCGGACATCCCGTCGAACCCGTGCCAGGCGGCTCCGGCCTCCAGTGTCCAGCACCGCGGCTCGGTGGAGAGCAGCACCGGGTCGGCGTCGGCGAACGAGACGGTCCGGCCGGTGCGCGGGTCGGTGACCGCGGGCGGCTGCCAGACGCCGAAGAACCAGCCGGGGCGCAGGCCGTCCTCACGGATGCGGGCGGCGAGCCGGACCATCGCCTGCCGGAACCGGACCGCCTCGACGATCGCCTCCCCGGTGAGGAACGGCCCCGACGGGCCGTCCATCATCGCGGCCGCGACGTCCAGCGAGGCGATCATCGGATAGAGCGGCGAGGTGGAGGCGTGCATGAGGTAGGTCTCGTTGAGCGCGTCGTAGTCGACCGGCGCGCGTTCGGCGGGGCGCACATGCAGCATCGCCGCCTGCGACAGCGCGGCCAGCAGCTTGTGCGTCGACTGGGTGGCGAACACGGTGGGGCGGTCCGGGCCCGGCAGCGTGCGCTCGTCGATCGCCATGCCGTACCGGCCGGCGTAGAGCGGGTTGAACCGGGCGTAGGCGAACCACGCCTCGTCGAAGTGCAGCCGCGGCACGCTGGCGCCGAGCAGTTCGCCGACCCGCACCGCGTCGTAGCACACCCCGTCGTAGGTGGAATTCGTGACCACCGCGTACGTCGGGGCTCCGGCGGCGAGGGGGTGGGCGGCCACCCGTTCACGGACCGCGTCCGCCTCCAGCGCGGCGGGCGGGATCGGGCCCGCCAACCCGAGCCCGTTGCGTTCGGGGGTGAGGTAGACCGGGCGGGCGCCGCTGATGGCCAGCGCGTGCTGGACCGACTTGTGGCAGTTGCGGTCCACCAGGACGGTGTCGTCGCGGGCGATCGTGTGGTGGCCGACGATGCGGTTGGCGGTGGAGTTGCCGTTGACCACGAAGAACGTGCGGTCGGCGCTGAAGACGCGGGCGGCGTTGCGCTCGGCGTCCCCGATCGGGCCGGTGTGGTCGAGCGGCGATCCCAGTTCGGTGACGGAGATGGACAGGTCGGTGCGGAGCAGCCGTTCGCCGTAGAAGTCGAAGAACGCCCGCCCCACCGGTGATTTGAGGAATGCCACGCCTCCGGCGTGCGCCGGGGTGTGCCAGGAGTAGCGATGATGGTCCTGCAGGCGCCGCAGCGCGCCGAAGAACGGCGGGAGAATCTTCTCGGCGTACTGCTCGGCCGCGTGGGCGATGCGTCCGGCGATGAACTGCGGAGTGTCCTCCAGCGGGAAGACGTAGCCCTGGATGACCTCGTACACCCACAGGGGCAGCTCCTGCTCCTGCGTCATCAGGAAGACGGGCAGGCCGCGGAACCGCTTGGCCACCGCACCCAGCAGTTCTTCGGCCCCCGCCGCGTCCCAGGCGGCCAGCACCGCCGTCAGCGACGCGTCCGACGCGGCCACCGCCAGGGCGTCTTCGGCCCGATGGGTCCAGCGCACCTGGAGCCCGAGCCCGTCCATCGCCGCGCACACGCGGCGGAGCTGCTCGGCGAGCGCCGAATCGGCGTCGGGGCGTTCGGTGACTGCGGCGAGGACCGTTCGTTCCATGCGGCGCTCCGTGGTCGGGGGAGAGCAGGGCGGGGACCTGCGGATTCCCCGCAATGGTAACGTAAAGCTTTCGTATGGCAACCTTCTGTAGCCGGTGCGGCGGGCGGGGCAGGATGTTCGGCGAGTGCTTATGCGGCGCCTTCCGCTGCCTGGCCGGCGCCTTCCGCGGCTGCCGGCCCGTCGACGTCCCGGCGGCCTCGGGGGATCCGGGGGATCCGGCGGCGGTTCAAGGAGCGGCCGCCACCATCCGGCGAGCCGCTCACCCGAAACGAGCCGTCAGAGGGCCTGAGCCTCCCAGACGTACCTGACCTGGGCGGTCTTGCCCTGGGCGGCGTTGCTCTCCGGCACGGCGGGCAGCAGCCACGACAGCCGGTACCACCGGGTCTCACCCGTGTTGGCGGTCCACACGTCGCTGCCGCTGTCCGCGTAGTTCCGGGGCAGGTCGACCATGTGGAAGTCGGTGTTGTTCGCGTTGCCGAACGTGTAGGGCACCTCGTCGTCGTGGAGGTAGTTCGCGCATCCGGGGTCGGCCTCAGCCAGGCCCGTGTTGGTCTCATAGGTGTTCGTGCCGTGGTCGACGCTCGTCAGCAGATACTGGGCCAGATCACCGTCGACGTCGGCGTACAGCTTGATGCGGGCGGTCATGGTCCCGGTGTAGACGACCTTGATGCAGGTCGATCCGCCCGAGTTCGGCCGGTCGGTCGCGACCACGCCGGTGTCCGCCAGCTGCAGCGCCTGGTAGCCGTCGGAGGAGTTGACGTTGTAGACGCTGAACGCCGCCGCGCCGTCCCGGTCGCTGTTGATCTCGACGCTGCCGGCGTTCCAGTTGCTGTCCCGGTTGTCGGTCTGGCCGGTGAACGCCGCCTGGGAGGCGTTCCAGGTGATTCCGGCGGCCCCTACCAGGCCCGCGATGGTCACAAGGCTGCCGATCGGGAGGGTCTTGCGGCGGCGGCGCCGGGGCCGGCGGTGGCTGGCCGGGGTGCGGGTCTCGGAGTCAGTGGTGGTGGTGTCCATGTCCTTCTATCGGCGGCGCCGACCCTCCTTGGAAGAGTTCGGACGGGGATTCTTCGTCACCGAGGGCACGGAGATCAGGGCCAGCCCCAGGAGCCCGGTCAGGGCGAGGAGGCCGTACTGGCGCTCGTGCAGCCAGACGGCGGGCAGGCCGATGTAGGGGACCAGCAGCCGGGGCAGGCCGATGACCGAGGACTCCGGAACGGGGGTGGAGTCGATGTCCTCGTTGGCGTCGCCCTTGGTGATCAGGGCTTTCCCGGGCGCGTGCTCGACCACCCGGTGGATCAGCGTGGAGCCGGGGCGGGCCGGGTTGTCCACCAGCACCATCATCCCGGGCACGGCCTGGTCGGCACCGGTCGGCTCGACGATCACGATGTCGCCGGGGCGCAGCAGCGGCATCATGGAGCCCGACATGATCGCCTGGCTCTGCCAGCCGAACAGCATCGGCACCAGGGACACCAGCAGGAAGAACACGACCATCCCGCGGGTCAGGCGGGCGACGACGTCGGCCACCCGCCATGCGGTTCGGCCCAGCCTGTGCAGGCCGGTGGGGACGGTCATGACTGGCATCGCGCGCGTTGTCATGATTCAACCATTCTTGTTGGGCGGACGATGCCGTCCTATCGGCTGTCACGGCGCCGACCTGAAGCAAGGACCCGGGAGGGACCTCCCCTCCGGCGAGGCGGGGCCGTACCTCCACCCACTGCCGGTCTCTCGCAGCGTGGCCGGCGACGGCCCCCACCGCCGTGCTTGCACGTCGGCGGCGGGGACGGCGGTCTTCACATCCGTCTTCTCTTCGTCGTCGCGATCCCGCTCCCTGAGAGGAAACCGATTGCCGGTCGGCTTCCGGCCGTGGAGACTGCTGCGGTGCTCTCCGACGCCGATGCCGCCGAACTCTACGACCTGCTGAACCCCTGGGACGCCGAGCTGTATCCCGGTGACGCGTTCTACGACGGCCTGGTGATGGCCGCGGGCGCCGTGCTGGACGTGGGATGCGGGACAGGAGGCATGCTGCACCAAGCGCGCGAACGCGGGCATCCCGGACGGCTCGTCGGGCTGGAGCCGAACCCGGCGGCGCTCGCGCGGGCGCGGCGGCGCGCCGACATCGAATGGGTCGAGGGCGTCGCCGCCGAAGCGGCCTGGGACCGGGAGTTCGATCTGGCGACGATGGTCAGCCACGCGTTCCAGTGCCTCGTGGGCGACGACGAGCTGCGCGCCTCCCTCGCCGCGATCCGGGCGGCGCTCCGGGAGGGGGGCCTGTTCGCGTTCGAGACGCGTCACCCACAGGCGCGCGCGTGGGAGGACTGGAATCCGGCGAACGCCTCCGAGGTCGTGGACGCGTCCGGCCGCACGCTCCGTACGGCGCACCGTGTCGAGTCTGTCCGCGGCGACGTCGTGACGTTCACCGAGACGACCAGCGACCCGGACGGCGCGGTCCTGCGGGTCGACCGCTCGACCCTGCGTTTCCTGGACGTGCCGGCGCTGGGGGCGTTCCTGGCCGAGGCCGGTTTCGCGGTCGAGGCGCAGTACGGCGACTGGCGGCGCGGTCCCGTCACCGGCGACAGCCGCGAGATCGTCACTCTCGCGCGCCGCGTCTGAGGCCCGCGGGGAGGTCGTTCAGGCCGTTCGGGCGGGCCCGCCGTCGAGGCGGATCGTCGAGGCGGATCGTTCAGGCCGTCGGGGTCCGGGTCACGACGTAGCGGGCGGGGAGCTCGCCACCGCCGTGCACGGCGAGGTCCGCGCCGGTGACGTAGGACGACAGGCCGCTCGCCAGGTAGAGGCAGGCGCCCGCCACGTCGCCGGGTGCCGCCATCCGCCCCATCGGGATCACCCCCGCGACCGCGGCGCCGCCGTCCTCGCCGTACACCTGCGCCGCGGCCTCGGTCCGGACGAGGCCGGTGGTGATGTGGTTGACCCGGACCTTCGGCGACCATTCGAGGGCCAGCGCCCGGGTGAGCGCCAGCAGTCCCGCCTTGGCGGCGGAGTAGGCGGCGATGCCCGGCTGCGGGTCGTGGGCGGCGACGCTGCCGATGTTGACGATCGAGCCGCCGCCCTCCTGGTCCTGCATCACCCGGTTGGCTGGCTGCGCCACGTGGAACGGCGCGAGCAGGTTGAGGTCCACGACCCTGGCGACGAAGCGCGGCGAGACCGTCGCCGCGTCCGCCGACGGCGAGCCCCCGGCGTTGTTGACGAGCACGTCGAGCCGGCCGAGCAGGCCCGCCGTACGCTCCACCAGTCCCGCGGCCGCCGCGGCGTCCCGGACGTCCGCGGCGACGAAGCGGGCCGTCCGGCCGCCCGCGCCGGGCAGGGCCGCCGGTTCGGTGCGTCCGCAGACGACCACCTCGGCTCCGGCGGTGAGGAACGCCTCCGCGATCGCGAACCCGATCCCCCTGGTCCCGCCGGTGACCAGCACCGCCCGGCCGGTGAAGTCCATCGCCGTGCCCGTCGCGCCCATCGTGCCCATCACCATGCCCGTTCCCATGCCCGTCGCGTCCCTCCCCGGAGCGGCCCTCCCGGTCCCCGGGGAGGGTACGGCCGCGCACCGGGGGGACGGGCGGCGGGTACCGGTCACCGGGACGGCCGCCCGCGTGCCCGGAGGCGGGGCGGCACCATGGTCTCCACGCGACGGTCTTCGGCGGATCCGGGTGGATCCGGGCGGACTCCGGCGGATCTCCGGGGAGCAGGGGAGGCCCATGAGCGAGAACGACGCACTGACGATCCCGCGCGTCCTGGACCGCGCCGCGCGCGACCTCCCGGAGGCCGAGGCCGTGGTGGACGGCCGGGTCCGGGTGACGTACCGGGAGTTGCGCGACCGGGTCCGCGGAGCCGTCCGGGCCTTCGCCGCGTCCGGCGTCGAGCGGGGGGACCGGATCGCCGTCTGGGCGCCGAACAGCCTGGAGTGGATCGTGGCCGCGCTGGGCGCGGTGAGCGCCGGGGCGGTCCTGGTCCCGGTCAACACCCGCTACAAGGGTGAGGAGGCGCGGTGGCTGCTGGCCCGGAGCCGGGCGCGGACGCTCTTCGTCGAGGACGGCTTCCTCGGCAACGGCTACCTGGCCATGCTCGGTGCGGGCCCCGATGTCGTGAGCGGGAACGGTGTCGGGGACGGGCGCGGACGACCGGTTCCGGGGCTGCCGGATCTCGCCGCGGTGGTGGCGTTCGACCGCGAGACCCGGCCTGGAACGACGAGCTGGGAGACGTTCCTCGCCGGAGGAGCCTCCCCCGCCGAGGAGGAGGCCGCGGCCCGGTCGGCGTCGGTGGGTGCCGGGGACGTCGCGGACGTGCTCTTCACCTCCGGCACGACGGGCAGGCCCAAGGGGGTCATGTGCACCCACGGCCAGAACGTCCGGACCTACGAGGCGTGGTGCGGCCGGACCGGGCTGTCCCCGGGGGACCGCTACCTCATCGTCAACCCGTTCTTCCACTGCTTCGGCTACAAGGCGGGCGTGCTCGCCTGCCTGCTGCGGGGGGCCACGATGGTGCTCCAGCCGGTGTTCGAGCCCGGCGAGACGATGCGGCTGGTCGAGGCCGAGCGGATCACCGTCCTGCCAGGTCCGCCGACGGTCTACACGACGATGCTGGACGCGCCGGAGCGCTCCCGCTACGACCTGTCCTCGCTCCGGCTCGCCGTGACCGGCGCCGCGACGGTCCCGGTCGCGCTGGTCACGCGCCTACGGGCCGAGCTCTTCCCCCAGGTCGTCACGGCGTACGGGCTCACCGAGTCGTGCGGCACGGTCACCTCGTGCTCCCTCGGCGACGACGACGCGACCGTGGCCGGCACCTCCGGCCGCCCCATCGAGGGCGTGGAGGTGAAGGTGGCCGACGGCGGGGGCAGGCCGGTTCCGGCGGGGGAGGACGGCGAGATCCTCGTCCGCGGGCACAACGTGATGCTCGGCTACCTCGACGATCCCCAGGCGACCGCGGAGGCGGTCCGGGACGGCTGGCTGGCGACCGGCGACCGGGGCCGCCTCGACGGGCGCGGCAACCTGACGATCACCGGCCGGTCGAAGGACATGTTCACCGTCGGCGGGTTCAACGTCTACCCGGCCGAGGTCGAGCAGGTCCTCACCCGCCACGCGGCGGTCTCCGAGGCCGCGGTGGTCGGCGTCCCCGACGCGCGCCTGGGCGAGGTCGGCCGCGCCTACGTCGTGCTCCGGCCCGGCGCCGCCGTCACCCCGGAGGCGCTCGTCGCGCACTGCCGGGCGGCGCTGGCGAACTTCAAGGCGCCCCGGGAGGTGCTCGTCGTCGAAGCCCTCCCGCGCAACGCGGCGGGGAAGGTGAACAAAGCCGCGCTCCTCGGCGGCCCGGCGGCGGTGGCTACGCGGTCAGGCCCGTAACGCGGCCGATGGCGCGCAGGACGCCGTGCTCGTTGTTGGAGGCGGTCAGGTAGCGGGCCCGCCCGATCACCTCCGGGTGGGCGTTGGCCATCGCGAAGGACCACTCGGCGGTGTCGAGCATCTCCAGGTCGTTGAGGTAGTCGCCGAAGACCATGGTCTGCGCCGGCGTGACGCCCAGCTCCCGCTGGAGCCGCCGCACGGCCGCGCCCTTGCCGGTGTCGGTGTGCATGACGTCCACCCAGTGCTCGCCGGAGACCACCACCTGGTGGGTGGCGTCGAACGGCTTCAACGCCGGGGCCGTGCTGTGCTCGGCCGTACCGAAGTCGAACAGGGCGATCTTGATGATGTCGTCGTCGACGGCGGCCAGGTCGTCCACCGGGGTCAGGAGGGCGTAGTACTTGACGGCCTCGGCCAGGAAGGCCGGGTCGGTGCGCTCCACGTAGGCGGTGCGCTTGCCGCAGACGACCGCCCCGATGTCCACGCCGTCCGCCGCCAGGTCGCGCGCGGCCGCCACGACGTCGCGGACGAACGGCGGCTCCAGCAGGTCGGAGCTGATCTCCCGGCCGTCCCGGACCACGAAGGCGCCGTTCTCCGCGATGAAGACCGTTCCGTCGAGGGCGTCCTTGAACTGCACGGCCAGCGAGGCGTACTGCCGGCCGCTGGCGGGGCAGAACAGCACGCCGCGGCTGCGCAGCCGCTCCAGCAGGGGCCACAGGTCCGCGGGGATCCGCCCGTCGTCGTCCAGGAGCGTGCCGTCCATGTCGGTGACGATCAGCCGGATGTCGGCGGGCAGGTCCGGCCGGTCGTCGGCCAGGGGGCGGGCGGGCGCGTTGCCGTGGTGCATCAGAGGCGTTCCTCGGGGTGGGGGCGGTCTTCGCATGCTACGCGCCGCGGCTCCGGGCCGCGGACGCGGGTCTCCGCCGCACGGCCTGCCCCGAAAGTGTCGGCGAGGCCGGTTAGCGTCCCCGCCATGGATCACTGGGGCGAGGTCAGGAAACTGATCGAGGCGCGGCACGCAGACCGGCTCACCGGGAGGGTGCGGGAGCTGGACGACGAGGGCCGCAAGGAGGTCGCGGCGCGGTTGCCGGGACTGCTGAAGGAGTTGCGGGGCCGTTTCGACCGATGGGACGACGGCCTGGCCGACTACGGGCCCGTGCTGCGGGTGGCGGGCGCCGCGACTCTCGGCGGTGCGGCGGCCGTGGCGTCCTGGCTGTACCGGCGCGACTTCGCGTCGCGGTGGGGCGGCTCCGACAACGACGTGGACCTCGTCCTGGCGGTGCTCGCAGACCGCCCCGCCCCGTGGCGCGCCGACCTGGCCGAGCGGCTGGCGCTGCGCCTGCGCACCGCCGACGACCGCGGCATGGAGCTCGCCTTGGCCCTGCTCCGCGAGACCGGCGTCGAGCCGCCGCCGCACGACCCGCTGGTGGCCGGTTGGGCGAACGGCGGGCCGTCCCGCCTCGGTGAGGACCCGCTCCTCGACCGCCTGCTGCCCCGCCTGTTCGAGGCTGAGGGCGTGGGCCGGACGCTGCAGTGGGAGAACGAGCCGCACCAGGGCTGGCTGGCCGCCCTGCCGGCGCTGGCCGAGACGGGCCGGGTGAAGCGCGAGGCGCTGATCGAAGGCTGCGTGAGCCGGTTCCTGCGCGGCGGCACGGCCGTCGACCTGCGGTTCTTCGTCCGCCTGCACGAGGCGCTGGACCCCTCGCCTGCCGAGGCCGCCTGCCACGTCCGCGACTACCTGCGCCTGCTGCCCGCCTCCCCCGGGCCGGTCGCCGAACTGGCCGCCAAGCGCCTGCGCACCGCCGACGGCCTGACCGCCGACGACCTCGCCGAGGCGTGGGACTCCCTGCTGTTCCGCGCCGAGCGCAAGCTGGTGCGCACCGGGCTGATGTGGCTCGACCGCTCCGTACGGCGTGCGCCCGAGCTGGCCGCCGTGACGGCCGCGCCGCTGGCCCGCGCGTTCGCCGCCGACTCCGCCGAACTGCAGGAGAAGGCCGTCGAGCTGGCCCTCGCCCACGCGGACGGCCTGGGCGAGGAGGGGCGCGCCGTCGTGCGCGAGGCGATCGAGTGGCTCCCGCCGCATCTCGGCCGGAGGGCCGCCGCGGTCTTCGCGGGCGGCGCGGTGGCCGAATCCGAGCCGGTGTTCGTGCCGCCGCCGCTGCCCGCCGTACCCGAGCGCGCCCGTGAGATCGAGCCTCCGATCGAGTCGGCCGAGGAACTCCGGCGGCTGATGGCGGAGGAGACGGGCTCCTGGAGTGCCTGGGAGCGGCAGCTGGCCGGCCTCGTCGCGCTCGCCGGCCGCGACCGGGCGGACCTGGTGGCGAAGCTGCGCCCCCGGCTGATCGGCGGGCTCGACTGGGACTACCGCCAGGGGGTCTGGGGCCGGGCCGGCCAGTGGCTCTGGGGCGCAGCCCGAGCCCTGACCGCGACCGCGCCCGTCCGGCACGCCTGGCGGCGCTTCATGCCGAAGCCCGGCCACCTGGCCCCTCCGCACCTGCTCCTGCTGCACCGCGCGGCCGAGGTCCTGCGGGCCGTGGAGGAGGACTCCCTTCCGCCGCTGCTGCTGGCCACGCCCACCCACAGCACCGGGCACGTGGCGGTGGCCGAGCTGGTCCGGCGGCTGGAAGTCATCGAGGAGGCCGGGGTCAAGCCGCTGGCCGCAGACTTCCAGCAGGCGCTGCTGCGGCTGCCGCGCACCCCGGACCCCGAGGCGGCGGAGCGGGCCGCCCGCCTGACGTCCGGAGCGGGCCGGATCCTCGCCGCGTGGACCTGCCCGGAGGCCGAGATCGCACTGGAGTGGACCTGCGGCGGGCACCACGGCGGTGACGATCACGACTGGCACGACCGGGGCCACCACCATGACGTGCGCCCGGTTCCGACGGCCGCCGCCGCGCCCACCGGCCTGCCGCTGGTCGACCTGGTGCTCGACGTCCCCCGGCACTGGTCCGGGCCCGAGCACCTCGACTGGTGGCCCTCGATGCTGCCCTCGCACCGCGAGGTCGCCGCCGCCTACCTCATGCCGTATGTGCTCAGGCGCCACTGGGGCGAGGCCCCCGTCGGGCCGGAGCAGGCCCGTGACCTCGTCCGGGCCGAAGGGCCCGCCGGAGCGGGGTTCGCGCTGGTGCTCGCCCGCGTCCTGGGCGATCCGGGGATGCCCGAGGCGGTCGACGTGCTGCTGGAGGCCGCCGCACGGGACGAGCTGCCCGCGGCCGAGACAGGCCGCCAGGTCGGCCTCCTCCTGGCCAGCGGCGAGGTCAGGATGATCGACATGATCACCGCGCTCGACGCCGCGGTCAGGCGGGGCGCCCACACGCACGTGTGGCGGATCGCCGCCGCGGCGCTGCCCGTGCTGCTGCCCGCGCGGGGCGG
>NZ_CDRNDK010000097.1:0-12195 GCF_977012225.1 Planomonospora algeriensis
CTCCGACTCAGCCTGAGACCGATTCGGTGATCCGGGGGCGCAGGAGGTGGCCGACGGTCTGGCGGCGGCGCGGGCCAGGCGCAGGAGGGCGGGAGGCTCTGCGCGGCGCCTGATCGTCCATCGCACGGCGGCCGTCACCGCCCTGACGCTGGTCACCGGCTTCCTGGTCTGGAATCAGGTCGGCGGCGAGCGGAACGGAGCCGTCACCTCCCTCGGCCGCCGCGCAGCCGGGTCCAGCCCTCACGAAGGACCCCGTTCCGGTTCCCTCTTCCGGGGAGCCGCCGGAAGGCGGGACCGGGACCGGCGGAGCACCGACCGGCCGGCCCACCGCGGCCCCGGACGCCGGACGGGACCGGGAGACCGACACCGGACGGGACCGGGAGACCGACACCGAAAGGGATCAGGAGGCCGGCACCGGCGGGGCCGGGGAGTCGAGCGCGGAACCGACGGTGCTGCTGGTGGAGAACCCGCGGACGGAACGGCTCACGCTGGAGCAGAGCGTACGGCGTTTCAACGCCCTGCTGGCCCAGAGCGCAGGCAGGGGGGAGATCCGCCAGGACGTGGCGCTGGACCTGCGGCAGGTGCTGGCCAACAGCGTCTGCTGCGCCCAGGACCTCACCCCGGTCCGGCAGAAGATCGCCGACCGGCATCGGGAGGGCTCCCTCACCGGCCGGCTGCACAAGTCGCTGAACGCCCAGCTCACGACCATGGCGGTGCTGCTGGACGGATGAGTACGGCCCGCCCGGGGACGCGGACACCGCCGCGTCCCCGGGCGGACGGGGCTCCCGGAGCGGGTGCGTGCGGCGGAACCGCGGCCTCCGGCCGGGGACGGAGCCCTCAGGCGGGAAAGCCCTCAGGCGGAATCGCGGCCTCCGGCCGGGGACGGAGGCCTCTGCGGGGAGAGGCCCCGGGTGAGGAGGGCCCGTCAGGCCGGCGTGGGGGGCTGGGCCCGGCCGGAGCGCCGGGCCGGGACGTGGAGCATGGCCTCGGCGACGGTCGGATCGGTGGGGAACGCCTCGCTGAGCCGGGTCAGCTCCAGGAGCCGCTGCAGGAACCCCCGGACACCCGCCAGCCGGAGCCACCCTCCGGCCTCGAAGGAGCGGCGCAGCCCGGCCAGCAGCAGCCAGACCCCCGTGGAGTCGCAGAACCCCAGGGCGGAGACGTCCACGATGAGGTGGACGTGCCCGGCCCCCAGCACCTCCGAGATCGTCTTCTCCAGTTGCGGGGCCGATACCTTGTCCAGGTCTCCGGAGACGGAGATGACGGCGCAGGCGGGGTGGGAGATCACCTCGATGGACAACTTCGTCAATGTTCGCCTGCCTTCGAGCTCTACCGCGGAAGCGGCCGTGGTGTTGCGACAGGCGCGATGGCCGTTACCGCCTAACGTACAGGGGCGATCAAGCGAACACAGCCCCGGGTGGAGCGCGTGTTCCC
Organism: Planomonospora algeriensis; assembly: GCF_977012225.1. Lineage (NCBI taxonomy): Bacteria > Bacillati > Actinomycetota > Actinomycetes > Streptosporangiales > Streptosporangiaceae > Planomonospora > Planomonospora algeriensis. The sequence continues at coordinate 1,435 of NZ_CDRNDK010000097.1, forward strand.
CGTCCGGACGGACACGTCCGAACCGCACTCGGTCAAGGACCGCGCGGATGAAACTTTCACCCGGCCCGTCCCGCCGTGTGAGCCGTACCGGCCGAGCTAGAGGGGGTCGCGCACCCCGCCGGGAGGCTCCGGGCCGCGCGGGGAACGGTTGACGCCCGCCCGGCGGGCACCGAACCATGACGACGCGACCGGCCGCACCCCCATCCACCACGAGGTTCCCGCCTCGCGAGCAGATCCCGTCCTCGAAGGGCATCTCATGAAAGTCCTGCGTGTCCGCAGGTGGTCGGCCGCTTCCGCGGCGCTCGCGACCACCGCTGCGCTGGCCGTCGCGCTCGGCTCCTCCCCGCGGGGGCGGCGGCCGGGACCGGTACCGGCTACCTGCACACCTCCGGCAACAAGATCGTCGACAGCACCGGGGCGACCGTCCGGCTGACCGGAATCAACTGGTTCGGCATGGAGACCGACAACAAGACCTTCCACGGACTGTGGTCGAGCAACCCCTGGAAGGGCCAGATCGACAAGATGGCCTCGCTCGGCTACAACACCCTGCGCGTGCCGTTCTCCAACGACGCGCTCAAACCGGGCGCGACCGCCAGCGGCGTCAACGACTTCGTCAACCCCGATCTGGTCGGCAAGAGCCCGCTGCAGATCCTCGACATGGTGATCGACTACGCCGGGCAGAAGGGCATGCGGATCATCCTCGACCGGCACCGCCCGACCGCGGCCGGGCAGTCCGCGCTCTGGTACGTCGCCTCGACGCCGGAGAGCACCTGGATCGAGGACTGGAAGATGCTCGCCCGGCGCTACGCCGACGACCCCACCGTCATCGGGGCCGACCTGCACAACGAGCCGCACGCCGAGGGCACCAACCCGGCCGCCACCGGCTCCTGCTGGGGCTGCGGCGACCCCGCCCGCGACTGGCGGCTGGCCGCCGAGCGGGCGGGCAACGCGGTGCTCTCGGTCAACCCGAACTGGCTGATCTTCGTGGAGGGCGTGAGCTGCCCGAGCGGGGGCCTGTCCAACGTCTGGGACAACGACACGAGCAACGACGAGGACTGCGGCTGGTGGGGCGGGAACCTCTCCAAGGCCAAGGAGTTCCCGGTGCGGCTCAGCGTGCCGAACCGGCTGGTCTACTCCCCGCACGAGTACGCCACCTCGGTCTACCGCCAGGACTGGTTCGACGACCCGTCCTACCCGGCGAACATGCCGGCGATCTGGGACAGGTACTGGGGTTACCTGCACAAGGAGAACATCGCTCCGATCATGATGGGCGAGTTCGGGACCACCATGCAGGCGGCGGTGGACAAGGTCTGGCTCCAGGAGCTGATGAAGTACACCGGTACCGGGGTGAACGGCATGTCGTTCACCTATTGGTCATGGAACCCGAATTCGGGTGACACCGGCGGTATCGCCAAGGATGACTGGACCTCGATCAACCAGGACAAGCAGGACATCCTGCAGCCCTACCTGATCCCGCCGGTGGGCGACGACGGCCCGGACCCGACGGTCACCCCGACCGTGACCCCGACGGTGGACCCGGCCTCGTGCACCTCGTCGTACAAGCTCGTCAACTCCTGGCAGGGCGGCTTCCAGGGCGAGCTGACGGTCAAGAACGGCGGTTCGGCGCTCAACGGCTGGACGGCCACCTGGAAGATGCCGGCGGGCGTGACGCTCAACAGCGCCTGGAACGCCGTCGTGACGGCCTCCGGGACCACCTGGACGGCGAAGGGACCCGCCTGGGCCCCGAACCTGCCCGCCGGGCAGTCGGTCACCATCGGCTTCACCGCGAACGGACCGCAGGGCGAACCGGCCGAGGTCGCCTGCTCGGGCGGATGAGCCGCGCCTCCGGTGCGGCGGCGGGTCCGGAGTCCGGGCCGGGCCGCCGTACCGGAGGCCGGTCCGGAGTCCGAGCCGGGCCGGGCCACCGTACCGGAGGCCGATCAAGCGCTCGGCTGAAAGTTTCACCGAGGGGAAATCACCCCGGCCGGATCGCCGCAGCCTGGTGGCCCTTGACACGAAACGCCGGTGTAACCGGGGATACACGCCATTGACATCCCGGGGGCGCACTCCAGAATCCTGTTTGGGAGCGCTCCCACCCATCTTCTCCCTTGCCCGATCCGACGCGAGGCCGTCACCAGCGGAATCACGACGGGTCCACCCCTGGAGGACCTTTTCGATGTACAGATCCCCCATCAGAGCGGGAGCGCTCCCACACCGTTGGCAACGCGGTCGGAGACGGATCGCGACCCTCGCCCTGCTCAGCCTGACGGCCGGCACGACGACCGCCCTGGCGGCCTCACCGGCCTTCGCGGCCGTCTCGTGCGACGTAGCCTACTCCACCAACGACTGGCAGGGCGGCTTCACCGCCAGCGTGACGATCAAGAACCTGGGCGACCCGCTGAACGGCTGGACCCTCGGCTTCGACTTCCCCAACGCCTCGCAGAAGCTGGTGCAGGGCTGGAGCGCCACCTGGGCGCAGAGCGGCAGCACCGTCACCGCCAAGAGCATGGACTGGAACGGCAGGCTCGCCACCGGCGCCTCCACCAGCATCGGCTTCAACGGCAGCTGGTCGGGGAGCAACCCCAAGCCGGCGGCCTTCACGATCAACGGCACCACCTGCGGCGGTGACCCCGGCAACCAGGCCCCGTCGGTGAAGCTCACCAAGCCGGCCGCCGGGGCGGGCTTCACCGCGCCCGCCACGGTGGAGATCACCGCCGACGCCTCCGACGCCGACGGCACGGTGGCCAAGGTCGAGTTCTACAACGGCAGCACGCTGCTGGGCAGCGACACGAGTGCGCCGTACGCCTACGACTGGACCGGCGTGGCGGCGGGCAGCTACTCGCTCACCGCCAAGGCCACCGACGACAAGGGCCTGGCGAAGACCTCCGACCCGGTCGGGATCACCGTCTCGGCCGACAGCACGCCCGCCGTGGTGGTCAGCCCGGCCTCGGTCGCCGTCCCCGAGGGCGACTCCGAGACCGTCTCGGTCAAGCTCTCCAAGGCCCCGGCGGCGAACGTCACCGTGACGACCGCCCGGACCTCCGGCGACGCCGACCTGTCCGTCGGCTCCGGCGCCTCACTGACGTTCACCCCGGCCAACTGGAACACCGCGCAGACGGTGGAGATCGAGGCGGCCGAGGACGCCGACCAGGCCTCCGGCAGCGCCGAGTTCACCGCGAGCGCCACCGGCCACACCGCGGCGAAGGTGGCCGCCACCGAGGTGGACAACGACTCCACCGGCGGCGACAACGAGTACATCAAGCGCTTCACCACGATGTACAACAAGATCAAGGACCCGGCCAACGGCTACTTCTCGCCCGAGGGCGTGCCGTACCACTCGGTCGAGACCTTCCTGGTCGAGGCGCCGGACCACGGGCACGAGACCACCTCCGAGGCCTACAGCTACTACCTGTGGCTGGAGGCGGCCTACGGCAAGGTGACCGGCGACTGGAGCAAGTTCAACGAGGCCTGGGCCTCGATGGAGAAGTACATCATCCCCTCCACCGCCGACCAGCCGACGAACTCGTTCTACAACCCGTCCAAGCCCGCCACCTACGCCGGTGAGTGGGACGACATCAAGCAGTACCCGTCGAAGCTGGACAGCGGCGTCTCCGTCGGCGTGGACCCGATCGCCAACGAGCTGAAGAGCGCCTACGGCACCAGCGACGTGTACGGCATGCACTGGCTGCTGGACGTCGACAACACCTACGGCTTCGGCCGCTGCGGCGACGGCACGACCAAGCCCGCCTACATCAACACCTACCAGCGCGGCCCGGAGGAGTCGGTCTTCGAGACCATCCCGCAGCCGTCCTGCGACACGTTCGCGCACGGCGGCAAGAACGGCTTCCTGGACCTGTTCACCGGGGACGCCTCCTACGCCAAGCAGTGGAAGTACACCAACGCCCCCGACGCCGACGCCCGCGCCGTCCAGGTGGCCTACTGGGCGCACACCTGGGCCAAGGAGCAGGGCAAGGAGTCGCAGATCTCCTCGACGGTCTCCAAGGCCGCGAAGATGGGCGACTACCTGCGCTACGCGATGTACGACAAGTACTTCAAGAAGCAGGGCTGCACCAGCACCTCGTGTGCGGCCGGCACCGGCAAGGACAGCGCTTCCTACCTGCTGAGCTGGTACTACGCCTGGGGCGGCGCCGCGGACCCGGCCGCCGGCTGGGCCTGGCGGATCGGCTCCAGCCACAACCACTCCGGCTACCAGAACCCGATGGCCGCCTGGGTGCTGTCCAGCGTGGACGCGCTCAAGCCCAAGGGCTCGACCGCCGTGGCGGACTGGACCACCAGCACCAAGCGGCAGCTGGAGTTCTACCGCTGGCTGCAGTCGAGTGAGGGCGCGATCGCCGGCGGCGCGACCAACAGCTGGCAGGGCCACTACGCCAGCCCGCCGTCGACCCTGCCGACCTTCTACGGCATGGCCTACGACTGGCAGCCGGTCTACCACGACCCGCCGTCGAACCAGTGGTTCGGCTTCCAGGCGTGGTCGATGGAGCGGGTCGCGGAGCTGTACTACGCGACCGGCAACGCCGACGCCAAGGTCGTGCTGGACAAGTGGGTCAAGTGGGCCACCGACAACACCACGATCAACGCCGACGGCACCTACCAGATGCCCTCGACGCTGGTGTGGACCGGCCAGCCCGACACCTGGAACCCGGCCAACCCCGGCTCCAACTCCGGCCTGCACGTCAGCGTCCGGGACTACACGACCGACGTGGGCGTGGCCGGCTCCTACGCCAAGGTGCTGATGTACTACGCGGCCAGGGCCAAGGACACGAACGCGCAGAACGTCGCCAAGGGCCTGCTCGACGGTATGTGGAAGAACAACCAGGACGCCAAGGGCGTCTCGACCGTGGAGACCAAGGCCGACTACAACCGGCTCAACGACCCGGTCTACGTCCCGCCGGGCTGGACCGGCAAGATGCCCAACGGCGACGTGATCGACAGCAACTCGACCTTCCTGTCCATCCGTTCCTTCTACAAGAACGACCCGGACTGGCCGAAGGTGGACGCCTACCTGAAGGGCACCGGCCCCGCGCCGACCTTCAACTACCACCGCTTCTGGGCGCAGGTCGACGTCGCCGTCGCCCTCGCCGAGTACGGCCGGCTGTTCCCCTGACGTCACCTGACGTCCCGTGACGTCACCTGACGTCCCGGCACCCCCGACGCCGGGTCCGGCACCTGACCCCGGACCCGGCACCTGAAAGACCTCGGGGCGCGGCGGCATCCCTGACCTGCCGCCGCGCCCCGGGCACCACCTTCTCCCCGAGAGGCACCCCCCACCGATGAAGAGATCCATGGCGGTGCTCGCGCTGGCGGCCCTGGCGGCCGTCCCGGTGCCCGCCGCGACCGCCGCGGCGTCATCGACGGCCTCGGCGTCCACGACGGCCGCGGCGGAGTTCGCCTACGGCGAGGCGCTGCAGAAGTCCCTCTGGTTCTACGAGGCCCAGCAGTCGGGGAAGCTGCCGGACTGGAACCGGGTGGGCTGGCGCGGCGACTCCGCGCTCGACGACGGCAAGGACGCCGGGCTCGACCTGACCGGCGGCTGGTACGACGCGGGCGACCACGTGAAGTTCGGCCTGCCGATGGCGTTCACCACGACCATGCTGGCCTGGGGCGCGGTGGAGTACCGCGACGCCTACGCCGACTCCGGGCAGCTCACCCACCTGCTGAACAACCTGAGGTTCGTCAACGACTACTTCATCAAGGCCCACCCGTCGCCGAACGTGCTCTACGGGCAGGTCGGCCACGGCGGCAAGGACCACGCCTGGTGGGGACCGGCCGAGGCGATGCAGATGGAGCGGCCCGCCTACAGGATCGACGCCACCTGCGGCGGGTCGGACCTGGCCGGGGAGACCGCGGCGGCGATGGCCGCCTCCTCGATCGTCTTCCGCCCGACGAACGCGGCCTACGCCGACACGCTGGTCGAGCACGCGCGGGAGCTGTACGCCTTCGCCGACACCGTGCGCAAGAAGTACAGCGAGTGCATCACCGACGCCCAGGGCTACTACAACTCCTGGAGCGGCTACAACGACGAGCTGGTCTGGGGCGCGATCTGGCTGCACCGGGCCACCGGCGAGGCCGCCTACCTGGCCAAGGCCGAGTCGTACTACGACAACCTCGGCACCGAGCCGCAGAGCACCACGAAGTCCTACAAGTGGACGATCGCCTGGGACGACAAGTCCTACGGCTCCTACGTGCTGCTGCACAAGCTCACCGGCAAGCAGCGCTACCTCGACGACGCAACCGGTGGCTGGACTACTGGACGGTCGGGGTGAACGGGCAGAAGATCAGGTACTCGCCCGGCGGGCAGGCCGTACTGGACCGGTGGGGGTCGCTGCGCTACGCCGCCAACACCTCGTTCGCGGCCCTGGTGCACGCCGACTCGATCACCGACGCGACCCGCAAGGCGCGCTACCACGACTTCGCCAAGCGCCAGATCGACTACGCGCTCGGCGACAACCCGCGCAAGTCGTCCTACGTGGTCGGATTCGGCGCCAACCCGCCGAAGAACCCGCACCACCGCACCGCGCACGGCTCCTGGACCGACCAGCAGACCAACCCCGTCGAGACCCGCCACACCCTGTACGGCGCGCTCGTCGGCGGCCCGCCCGACCCCGACGACGCCTACACCGACAGGCGCGACGACTACGTGATGAACGAGGTCGCCACCGATTACAACGCCGGTTTCACCAGCGCGCTGGCGCGGCTGTACGGCGAGTACGGCGGGAGCCCGGCGGCGGCTTCCCCGCGGAGGAGACCCCCGACGGCCCCGAGATCTTCATCGAGGCCGGGGTGAACGCCTCCGGGAGCGCCTTCACCGAGATCAAGGCGATCGTCCGCAACCAGTCGGCCTGGCCGGCCAGGAACCTGGACGACGGCTCCTTCCGCTACTACTTCACCCTCGACGGCGACACCACGGCGAGCCAGATCACGGTCAGCTCGGCCTACACCCAGTGCAAGCCGCCGACCGGCCCGACCCTGCTGTCCGGCAAGACCTACTACGTCACGATCGACTGCTCCGGCACCTCGATCTCCCCGGCCGGGCAGTCCCAGCACCGGCGCGAGGTGCAGTTCCGCCTCGCCTCCTCCGGCACCTGGGACCCGTCGAACGACTGGTCGTACAAGGGCGTCGCCACCACTCCCGGCGCGACCCCGGTCCGGGTGGAGAACATCACCGTCTACGCAGGCACCGAGCGGATCTGGGGGAACCCGCCCGGCGACGAGCCGCCGCCGGTCGACGACGACACCCCGCCGAGCAAGCCCGGCAAGCCGGCCGTCTCCGCGGTCACCGGGAGCACGGCGAGGCTGACCTGGACCGCCGCCACGGACGAGGTGGGCGTCACCGGCTACGACGTCTACCGCGGCACCGCCAAGGTGGGGACCGCCTCCGGCACCTCCTACGACCTGACCGGCCTGACCCCGGCCACGGAGTACAGCGTGCACGTGGTGGCCCGGGACGCGGCGGGCAACGCCTCCGAGGCGTCCGAGAGCACCTCGTTCACCACCACGGAGGCCCCGGCGGGCGGCTGCACCGCCGTCTACAAGGTCGGCAACGGCTGGCAGGGCGCCTTCCAGGGCGAGGTCACCGTCACCAACGCGGGCGCGGCCGCCATCAAGGGCTGGACCGTGACCTGGCGGTTCCCGGACGGCCAGGTCATCAGCCAGCTCTGGAACGGCGCGCACACCCAGACGGGCGCGGAGGTGACGGTGAAGAACGTCGCCTGGAACGGCGCGCTCGCCCCGAACGCGTCCGCCTCGTTCGGCTTCACCGCGAGCCAGAGCGGCGCGAACGGCGTCCCGTCCCCGGTGTCCTGCACCGCGAGCTGACGAGCCCGCGGAAGCCGGCGGCCCCGTCGGCTCCGCGGGCCTCAGAGCCCCCGGCCGGCGTAGTGGACCCCTCCGCCCGGCCGGGTCCCACCCTCCCCACCAGAGGCAGGTAATGAGAGCACGACTGGCGGTTCTCGCCGCATTCCTCATCGCACTCGTCGTCCCATCGATCGTCGCGATCACCCCCGCCCACGCCGCCACCGGCATCCACGTGAGCGGGACGAAGATCGTCGAAGCGGACGGGAGCGACCTCGTCCTGCGCGGCACCTCCCACGCGCACACCTGGTACACGAGCCAGACGGCCTCCTTCGCCGGCATCAAGTCCCTGGGCGCCAACGCCGTGCGCGTGGTGCTGAGCGGCGGCCGGTGGACGCCCAACGACACCGCCGACGTGGCGAACGTCGTCTCGCTGTGCAAGCAGAACAAGCTCATCTGCGTGCTGGAGAACCACGACACCACCGGGTACGGCGAGCAGAGCGGCGCCTACACCCTGGACCAGGCGGTGGACTACTGGGTCGGCGTGAAGAGCGCGCTGGACGGCCAGGAGGACTACGTCATCATCAACATCGGCAACGAGCCGATCGGCAACAACGCCGTCACCCCGGGCTGGACCGAGGCCACCTCCGCCGCGATCAAGCGCATGCGCACCGCCGGATTCGACCACGCGCTCATGGTCGACGCCCCCAACTGGGGCCAGGACTGGTCCTTCACCATGCGCGACAACGCCAAGACCGTGGCCGCCGCCGACCCCGACAAGAACACGATCTTCTCCATCCACATGTACGGCGTGTTCGACACCGCCGCCGAGGTCACCGCGTACATGCAGGCCTTCCAGACGGCCGGGCTGCCGCTGGTGGTCGGCGAGTTCGGGCACGACCACTCCGACGGCAACCCCGACGAGGACACGATCATGGCCCAGGCGCAGGCGCGCGGCCTGGGCTACTTCGGCTGGTCCTGGAGCGGCAACGGCGGCGGCGTCGAGTATCTCGACCAGGTCACCGGCTTCGACGTGAGCAGGCTGACCAGCTGGGGCCGGCGGCTGTTCAACGGTCCCGACGGCATCGCGCAGACCGCAGTCGAGGCGAAGATCTACGGCGGCGGCGACCCCGAGGACACCGAGGACCCGTCCACGCCCGGCAAGCCCGCCGCCTCCGCGATCACCTCCTCCGGCGCGACCCTGACCTGGACCGCCTCCACCGACAACGTCCGCGTCACCGGCTACGACGTCTACCGCGGCACCACCAAGCTCACCTCCACCACCACCAACTCCGCCACCCTCACCGGCCTGACCCCCGAGACCGCCTACACCGTCCACGTCGTCGCCCGCGACGCCGCCGGCAACACCTCCGCCGCCTCCGAGACCACCACCTTCACCACCCTCGAAGGACCCTCCACCGGCACCGGCTGCACCGCCGCCTACCGCACCGCCAACTCCTGGCCGGGCGGCTTCCAGGGCGAAGTGACGATCACCTGCGCCGAACCCGTCACCTCCTGGCGCACCACGCTGACCTTCCCCTCCGGCGTGACCGTCTCGCAGAACTGGAGCTCGACCATGTCGGCCTCCGGCAACGCCCACACCTTCACCAACGCCGCCTGGAACGGCACCGTCGGCACCGGAGGCTCCACCACCTTCGGCTTCATCGGCTCCTGGAGCGGCTCGGGCACCCCGCCCACCCCCGTCATCTCCTGACCCCTCCCCTGGGGGTACGGCCCCGCCGGGCCGTACCCCCTCCCCTAGGCCTGCCTCCGAAAATTTCGGGTCCAACCAGCAAGTTTCTGAACCACGGGAAAGGAACACCATGCCTGAACTGTCCAGACTCCACCGAGCGGTCGCGGCCGGAGTGCTCGCCGTACTCCCGGCCGCCGCGGTCGTGGCGCTGCCCGCCTCCCCGGCGCAGGCGTCGTCGCCGCTGCGCGTCCACGCCGAGGCCCACGGCAAGTTCATCGGCACCGCGGTCGCCACCTCGCCGCTGGCCGGTGAGACGGCCTACCGCAACATCGCCGCCACGGAGTTCAACCAGATCACGGCCGAGAACGCGATGAAGTGGGACGCCACCGAGTCCAGCCCGAACCAGTTCAACTTCAGCGGCGCGGACCAGATCATGGCCTTCGCCGAGCAGAACGGCCAGCAGGTACACGGGCACACGCTGGTCTGGCACAGCCAGACGCCGAACTGGGTGCAGAGCCTCGGCGCCACCGAGATGCGCTCGGCCATGCAGAACCACATCAGCAGGGTCGCCGGCCGCTACGCGAGCAACCCCGTCCTGAAGTCGTGGGACGTGGTGAACGAGGTCTTCGAGGAGAACGGCAGCCTGCGCAACTCGTTCTGGTACCAGAAGCTGGGCGAGAGCTACATCGCCGACGCCTTCCGGTACGCCAAGGCGGCCGACCCCGACGCCAAGCTCTGCATCAACGACTACAACGTCGAGGGCGTCAACGCCAAGAGCACCGCGATGTACAACCTGGTCCGGACGCTGCGCGCGCAGAACGTGCCGGTCGACTGCGTCGGCTTCCAGTCCCACCTGGCGATCCAGTACGGCTTCCCGAACATCCAGGAGAACATGCAGCGCTTCGCCGACCTGGGGGTGGAGGTCCGGGTCACCGAGATCGACGTCCGGATGCAGATGCCCCGGAGCTCGTCCAAGGACGCCACGCAGGCCACCTACTACTCCAACGTGGTCAAGGCCTGCCTGGCGGTGAGCCGCTGCTCCGGCGTGACGATCTGGGGCTTCACCGACAAGCACTCCTGGGTCCCGGACACCTTCTCCGGTGAGGGCGCGGCCCTGATCTACGACGAGAACTACGCCAAGAAGGCGTCCTACACCGCGGTGCACGACGCCCTGGCCGACGGGGACACCGGAGACCCGGACGACACCGAGGACCCGTCCACGCCCGGCAAGCCCGCCGCCTCCGCGATCACCTCCT
>NZ_CDRNDK010000097.1:12295-17212 GCF_977012225.1 Planomonospora algeriensis
CATCGGCTCCTGGAGCGGCTCGGGCACCCCGCCCACCCCCGTCATCTCCTGACCCTGCCCGGCTCACCGTGAAGGCGCACGGACCGCTCGCCCACCCGGCGGGCGGTCCGCGTCGCCCGGAGGGACGCGGGCCCGCGCCCCGCGTGGAGCCCGCGTCACCCGTGCGGGCCGGGCGGTCCGCGCAGGCCGCCCGCCCGCACGGGCTCCGTGCTCCCGCAGGGAGGCGACCAGCCAGCGGGCGATGCGGGCGTGGCCCTCACCCGTGGGGTGGACGCCGTCGGGGAGGGTCAGCTCGCGGCCCCAGCGCATGCCGAGCGGGTCGAGGAACGGCACGCCGGCTCTCTGCGCGGCGCGCGCGACGGCGTTCCTGACGTCGTAGGCCCAGCGCGGCGCGTCCCCCATCCACAGCGGGCCGACCACCACCACCGGGGTGCCGGGCCAGTGCCCGGAGACCGTCCTCAGCAGCGCGCGGCTGCCTGGTAGACCTCCTCCGGCCGGGTGCGGCGGTCGTTGTGCCCGCCGGAGATGATCAGCAGGTCGGGCGCCGGCCGCCAGGCGAGCTCCCGGACGAAGGAGTCCTGGAAGGTCCGGCCCACCCGGCCCGGGTTGACGAAGCCGGTCCCGCCCATCCCCGCGGTGATCAGCTGCCAGCCCAGCTCGCGCGCGCTCCTGGCCGCGTAACTCTCCCAGCGCTCGACCGGACCCGATCCGACGGTGAAGCTGTCCCCGACGACCATCACCACCGGCGCCGCCCGGGCCGCCATGGGCCGCGCCGCGGTCTGCCCTCCGGTCTCCCGCCCGCCTCCCCGGCCGGTCTCCGATGCCGCCCCGCCCGCCGGGGTGCATCCCGGAAGCAGGCAGCAGAGCGCCACGGCGAGAGCGGAGGAAAACGCCCCGCGCCGTTTCCGTGAAAGCCCGTGCATGCCACCTCGGAGAACCGTGGACCGCTGATGTGAACGCGGTTCCCGAAGCGCACGCCACGCCCGTGACCTCCGGCGGAAACCCTCATGTCGGGTAGATCCACGGTCACGGCCGCCCCGGGAGACCGTCTTGAGCACTCGGCATTCTAGCCAGGCCCGGCCACCTGGCCGCCGCGATCCGGAGCGAAAGAATTTACCTTCCAAAAGGTCCGAAAATATCCACTTATTTATGGGAGAAACGGACTACTTGGTCATGGAAACGCCAATACTTTCGTCAGGGAACGGCAACCCGGGAGGGCGGCGAACCGTCAACGATCCGTAATCCGTTCGACGGGACACGGCCCGGCCGGTGCTCCGGGAGGACGATCCGGCACCCACCGGCGCGGCCCGTCCGCACCGGGCGGACCGCCACGCCCGACCACGACAAGGAGACGACCATGCGGAACCGCTCCGCGCTCCCTCCCCGGCCCGGGGGCCGGCGTCTCCCCGCCGGAGGCGATCGATGACCTGCGTTTACGGCCTTCCGCCGGGCCCCCGCCCCTATCCGGCCCGCTCGGACCGCGCCTCCCGGCGCTCACGACCGGTGGGCGGCCTCGGCCTGGCGTCGCTCCTCGCGGGCGGCGCGGCCTTCCTGACCGGCCTCGTCCCGCCCGCCTCCGGCGCCTCGGCCCTCCTGGTGCTCGTCTCCGTCACCTTGGGCTTCGCCGCGCTCGGCCGGGTCCACCATCCGGCCCTGCGCCCGGCGGCCACCACCGGAAGCCGAAAGGACGGCGGACCCGGCGACGGGCCGCACGGGTGGCAGGACGACCGGGCGAGCGACCGGGGAGACGGCCGGGCGGGCGGCCGGGGAGACGGCTGGGCGGGCCTCGTCCTGGAGCTGTCCGCCGGCGCCCTGCTGATCTGGAGCGCGGTCGCGCTCTTCACCGTGCTCGCCGGCCCGGGGGCCTCCCGCCTCGACGGCCTGGAGCGGATCCGCGGCGGCCCCGCCGCGGGCTGCGTGCGGGAGGCCGGAGGTCAGCTGACGTGCGAGGCCGGGGCGGTCCAGGTGTTGCAGTAGCCGGGCCGCGCGTACTTCCAGCCGTGGTCGAGCCACCCGGCGAAGTTCTGGCCGTTGCCGTGGTCGCGCAGGCCCAGGCCGTTCTGGTCGTCGCCCCGGCTGTACTCCATCTCCAGCACGGCCTGCCAGCGGGCGGCGGTGACGCCGAGCGGGACCCGGACGGTCCGCATGAAGACCCCGGCGAAGCACTGGGCCTGCAGCTCCGACCGGCGGGAGTGCGCGTTCTGGGCGGTCTTGGACTTGTTGGAGACCTCCCACCACCACGCGCCGCCGATCCCGGCCATGGACTGCACGTGATGGCCGTACTCGTGGGCGAGCACCGACAGGTAGGGCACGTGGTTGCTCGCCGGGTCGATCCGGCCGGTCTGCTGGATCAGGTGCGACAGCCCGATGTACATCCCCCGGTTGGAGGGGCAGTAGTAGGCGGCCGCGCCGGAGGCGGGGTAGCTGCCGCACGGGCCGCGCCCCGGACGCGACCAGAAGACCCGGCGGGGCTGCTGGAAGACCGCGCGCGCCTGGGAGAACTTGGCGGCCCAGGCCCGGTCCAGGCAGCCGGTCGTCGCGTTGAGGAAGGCGAGCATGTCCCTCGCCTGGGCCGAGGGACGCGGCACCCGGCAGGTGGTGGGGCGCATCATGCCGGTGCCGTACAGCGGGTTGCGCTTGAGCCGGACACCGGTCTGGGAGCGCTGCATGTACCTCAGGTCGACGGCCATGGCGCTGCGCGCGGACTCCCGGCCCGCGGCCGCGCTCCCGCCCGCCAGCGCGATCTCGGCCTCGCCCAGCGCGCCGAGGTCGAGCCTGCGCGGCGGGTCGAAGGTCGGCGGGTCGACCTCCGCCTTCTCCGTCGGGGCGGGCACGGCCCGCTCGGTGGCCGTCGGCGCGCTTCCCGGGCCCGCCGGGACCGCCGCCTCGTCGCCACCGGCCAGCGCGGCCACCACCACGACGGCGGTGAAGGTCGTCGCGAGGACGCCGAAGACACCGAAGACCAGAGGGCTCGACCGGCGCGGGCGCATCTGACCGCCTCTCGGGGAAGACTGGATCACCGCGCGGCAATCTAGCGGATAGGCAGTCCTATATCCGTATTGACCGAAAAATCATGATAGGGCGGGCCGTCACCCCCCGGCGGTTCTCGATAGGCTGCCGACCCATGGCGGGATCTTTCTTTCACCGGACGGGCCATCGCACGGCCGTCCATCGCACGGTCGGAAGCCTGGTCGCGGCGGCCGTGCTCGCGCTGGCCACCGGTCTGTCCCCGGCCTTCGCCGGGACGGCCGGCGACGCGTCGGCCCGGGCGGACACGGTGAAGAGCGACGTGGTCGAGCTCGAGCTGCGGCAGGACGGCGTGCTGCACGTCAAGGAGACCGTCGAGTTCACCGGCGGCGCGCCGAAGCGCACGCTCGTCGGCCGGACGCGCTACGACGACGGCAACGACCGGCTCTACCAGGTCACCGGGTTCAAGGGCGACGGCACGCTCGCCGACGGATCGATCACGCTGAAGGGCTCCGGCACCGCGACGATCGAGTACGACGTCAAGGGCACGGTCACCCCGCTGGCCGACATCCAGGAACTGCGCTGGTACGCCGTGGGCGGCTGGTCCGTCCCGGTGGAGCAGGCCACGGTCAAGGTGACCGGGCCCGCCCAGATGCAGAACCTGTCCTGCTTCGCCGGGGTGCTGGCCTCCGCGGTGGCCTGCACCGCCGCGTCCTTCGACCACACCGGGACCAGCGCGGAGTTCGAGCAGCAGGGCCTCGGTCCCGGCGAGGTGCTGACCGTGGTCGTCGGCTACCCGGCCGGGGCCACCACCGGCGCGCCCGTGCTGGAGCGCCGTTTCGAGCTGTCCAACGCCTTCACCCTCAACGCCGTCACCGGCGGCGCGCTGGCCGGCCTGCTGCTCCTGCTCCTGGGCGGTCTCGGCCTGCTCTACTGGACCCGCGGCCGCGACGCCCGCGTGGTCGGCCACGAGTCGGGCTCGCTCACCCCGATCGAGAACGGCCACTTCGCCCCGCCGGACGGCGTGCGACCCGGCCAGATCGGCACGCTCATGGACGAGCAGGCCGACGTGATCGACGTGACCGCCACCATCGTGGACCTGGCCGTCCGGGGCTACATCCGGATCGACGAGCGGCCCCGGCAGACCTACGACACCCCGGACTGGACGCTGGTCCGGCTGCCCGGCGCCCCCGTCGGCTCGCTGCTGCCGTACGAGCGGGCGCTCTACGAGGCCGTCTTCCACGGCCGCGACGCGGTGCTGCTCTCGGAGCTCAAGGGCTCCTTCGGCGCCGAGCTCGGCAAGGTCCGCGACGCGCTCTACCGCGACGTCGTCACCCAGGGCTGGTTCGCCCGCCGCCCCGACACCGTCCGCACCCGCTGGACCACCCTGGGCGTGGCGCTGACCTTCGCCGGAGTGCTCGCCACCGTGGCGCTGGCCTGGTTCACCACGTACGGCCTGCTCGGCCTGGCCCTGATCATCGCCGGCGCGGCCCTGGCCGTCGGCGGGCAGTACATGCCCGCCAAGACCGCCAAGGGCGCCGCCGCCCTCGCCCACACCCTGGGCTTCCGGGAGTATCTGTCCTCGGCCGACCTCGGCGCCGACGTCCCCCCGGCCCAGCGGGTGGAGCTGTTCTCCCGCTACCTGCCCTACGCTGTGATCTTCGACTGCGTCGACCGCTGGGCCCGCGTGGTCTCCTCCGTCACCGGCAACGGGCAGCAGGCCGACAACCTGTACTGGTACCACGGCCCGGCCGAGTGGGACCTGTCGAAGTTCGCCGACTCCATGCGGACCTTCACCATGACCACCTCCGGCGCCATCTCCACCACCCGCCAGTTCCGATCCCTCTGACACACGCGATACCACGGAAGTTGACCTGCTCCCCGCCCTGAAGGGACGGGGATTCCCGTGCCGCTCACGCGGCAACGCGGGGCGCGCCGCGCGCTGTGGAA
>NZ_CDRNDK010000098.1:0-17061 GCF_977012225.1 Planomonospora algeriensis
CTCCTGCTCCTGCTCCTGCTCCTGCTCCTGCTCCTGCTCCTGCTCCTGCTCCTGCATGGCAGGTCCGGGCGCGTCCGGCGCGGGAGGCGGTGGCGGAGCGGACTGTCCCTCGTGCACGACGATCAGGATGCCGGTGATGTCCTGACTGGTCGGGGGACGGTCATCATCGCGCGGGCGGGCGTGGTAGCGGGAGACGGGGGACTTGACCTTGCGGACGCTGATCCGGTGGCGGCGGGGCGGCAGCAGATCCTCCAGGACCGCGCGGCCGATGGCACCGATCACCCCACCGCGCTCGCCCGGACCCCCGTCTGCGGCCCAGACGACGCCGGAGGCCAGAACGACCTGGTCACGGGCGGCCTGGACCGCGGTGGTGAAGCAGGCCCGGTCCGGGTCGGTACCGGGCCGCGTCTCGGCGGCCTCGGCCATGGCCATCCGCAGCGCCTGGTAGACGCACAAAAGCGCCCACACCTCCTGCCGGACGCCGACGGGGTCGCCCGAGCGCAGCACCCGCCCGCCCAGCAGCGTGTGCCGCAGCGCGAAGAACGCCGACTCGATCTCCCAGCGCTCGTGATAGAGCCGCACCAGCGCGGGCGCCGCATCGCGGCGGGGATCGAGCAGGGTGGTGGCCAGCCGGTACCGTCCGCTGATGCGCGTGCCATCAGCGCAGGTCACGGTGATGTCGGTATCGATGATCCGGACCGTGACCGCTCCGATCCTCGACAGGAACGAACCGTCGTCCAGCCGGGCCAGGACCACCGGGCGGCGGGTGGTCTTGAGCCGCACCAGGAACTGCGCGCCGGTCTCGGCGACGGCGCCCAGCAGGTCGTTGCCGTCGAAGGCGCGGTCGGCCAGCAGCAGCATGTCAGCCGAGAGCAGGTGCAGCAGGCGGGCGGCGTAGCCGGTCTCGCCCGCCCGCGCCGGTCCGATGACCGCGCCCAGCAGGCCGCGGGTGCCGGTCTCGGCCAGCGCCATCACCATCAGGGTCGGGTAGCCGGCCCACGCCAGCCGGTATCTGATCTTCCCGAGCCAGGAGCGGTTGCGTTCGGCGTCGGGCACCTTGATCGATGAGCAGCCGTCGAAGGCGACGGTGCGCCAGCGCCGGTAGCGGGTTCCGGGGGTGTGGGGCTGGGCCAGCGGGGCGGCCACCGCCTCGAACAGTGCCTTCAGCGGGGCCGCGCCCAGGCGGCGGCGCAGTTCCCGCAGTCCTTTCTCCGATGGCCGGCGGATGCCCAGGCCGTCCAGCGCGGCGGTCAGTTTGTGCCAGACCCGCAGGTAGCCCAGTTCGGGGAACAGGCCCAGGGCCAACAGGAAGTAGATCCCGACCCGGGAGGGCAAGGCGCGCAGCCGCCGCTGGGTCGTTCCGGTGTCGGCCAGTACCGCGTCGATCAGCTCGAACGGCAGGTGCTGGGTGAGTTCGCCCAGGTGGCCGGGGGCGAAGACACCGTCGGCGACGGTGATGGTGCGGGTGAGCGTGAGGGTGGCAGAATCGGGACGCAACGGGACCTCGGGACACGGGGGGATCTTGGCGGATCTCCTGGTCTATCAGAGGTCCCGTTCCTGTTCTTTCTGGCTGTGGCCGTACTCACCGGTGGCTTGCCGCACGTCCGAGATCCTTAACTACGCGGCCTTGTCTCTTGAACCCTCGGAACCCTCGGAACCCTCGGTCCCTTTGATTCTCTCGGACCCTTCGAACCCGTTGAACCTGTCGGACCCCTCCGGGCTCTCGAACCCCTCCGGCCTCTCGCGGGCCGGACGGCCGGAACGGCTTCTCCCGCGGCGATCGCGATAGGAAGCCCCGCCGGGGGGCAGTTGACCGTGAACGCCGATCGCCCACCCCGGAGGGATCACGACATGACGATCAATCCGCTTCCCCTGTGCCGGACCTGCGGGGCCATGGTGGAGCACCCCGGACGCCACCGGGAGTGGCACGAGGCCCTCGAACGCCTGGTTCCCGGCCTGGGAGCCGAGCTGGAGAGGTCGCACGGGATCGAGGACCCCGGTCACGGGCACGATCACACCTTCTGACCTCGTCCTCCTCTCCGGCATCCCGGATCTGCCGGATCTCGGATCTCCCGGTCACGACGGCGATCAGACCCCGCTTCGGGCGACAGGGACGGGCACCGTGTCGTCGGTCCGCCAGGAGAGGTCGTCGACCACGCCGACGACCCCGTCGAGATTGCGGGTCACGCGGACGGCCGCGGCGGCCTGGCTGCGCGTCTCCAGCTCGCCGGAGAGCGTCACGACCCCCTCGCGGGCGGTGATCCGTACGGTCTCCGGATCCGCCCAGAGGTTCCGCACGATGACGTCGTCGCGGACGCGGCGCTCGATCTCGGCGTCGCTGCGCACGAACACGCGGATCACGTCGCGGCGGCTGACGATGCCGACCAGGGTGCCGTCGGAGGCGACCACGGGGAGCCGCTTGACGCCGTGCCGGTCCATCATGCGGGCGACCAGCACGATGGAGGTGTCGGGGGTGGTGACGACGGCGGGGGAGGTCATCAGCTCCTCGGCCGTGTCCCCGGCCGCCCTGCGCTCGACGTCGCCGTCCTCGCCCAGGCGGTGACGGAGCCGGGTGCGCAGCGGCGGGCGGTACGCCTCGCCGTAGTAGCGCTCCTTGAACTCCTCCTTGCGGAGCAGGTCGGCCTCGGACACGACGCCGACCACCCGCTGAGCGGCGTCCACGACCGGGACGCCGCTCACGCTCCGGTCGATGAGGAGGGCGGCGATCGTGTGGAAGGGCGCGTTCGCCCGCACGGCCGCGACCTCGGCGGTCATGACGTCCTTGACGGTCATCTTCACGGTGAACCTCCGGTTGACTCGCCTCCATCCTTCGCCGCGACCGCGGAGGGAAGCAGGGGCGAAGGGCCCGATCCGCCAGGACCAGGGGCCCGGCCTCGGAGGACGTCGCCGGAGCGTCAGCCCGTGCGGCGGTCCTGCGGCGTGTTCGACCGGGCCAGGCCGTACATCAGAGTGTCGATCACGAGGGTGGCGAGGGCGTCGGGATCGGTGGCCCGGATGCCGCAGCCGGTGGCGGCATCCGGGCCGGCATCCGGGCCGGCATCCGGGCCGGCATCCGGGCCGGCATGGTGCGCGGCCTCGCCCAGCAGGGCGAGGTACGCCTGCCTGGCCCAGGCCGTGTCGATGTCCGGGGGGAGCAGGCCGGACTCCACGGCCCTGGTGAAGACCGTCTCGCAGTCCGCCATCACGGCGGCGTGGACGGTCCGTGCCCGCGGGCTGAGCGGGATCGGGCGGGCCAGGGTGAAGCGCCAGCCCGGCTTGATCTGCAGGATGTTCGCGGTGGCCTGGTGCAGGGCGACCAGCGGGGGCGCGGTCTTCGGGCGGGCGGCCTCGACGGCCTGCTCGATCTCGCGCCAGGCGGTGACCTCCATCGTCTCGAGCAGCGCCTCGCGGCTGGCGAACCTGCGATGGACGGTCGCCCGCGCCACCCCCGCCGCCTCGGCGATCTGCTCCATGGTGGCGGCGGGATTGCCGCCGAGCAGCTCCTCGGCCGCTCTCATGATCGCTTTGATGCTGCGCTCGGCGTCCGCCCGCAATGGCCTGCCCGCTGTACTGCTCATGGGAAGACGCTACAACCTCGCTCGACTCTGCCGAATAAATGAGACTAGATGTTGCATATTACTTTCTATCTGATACTTTCCTTCTCATGAAGCCGCAGAACATCACCGCTCTGATCACCGGCGCCTCCTCCGGCATCGGTGCCGAGTTCGCCCGCCGACTGGCCGCCCGCGGATACCACCTGGTGCTGGTCGCCCGCTCGGTGCCCGCCCTCGAGGCGCTGGCCGGGGAGCTGCGGGACGCCTACGGAGTCCGGGTCGAGGTCGTCCCGCAGGACCTGTCCGCGCCCGACGCCGCCATGCGGGTCGCCGAGGCGCTCGCCGTCCGGGGGATCATCGTCGACCTGCTGGTCAACAACGCGGGCTTCGGTACGGCAGGGCGCTTCGAGAGCATCGCGGCCGAACGCGAGCACGAGGAGCTCATGGTCAACGTCGTGGCCCTGGTGGGGCTGACCCACGCCTTCCTGCCCGGGATGCTCGCCCGGGGCTCCGGCGCCGTGGTGAACGTGGGCTCCACCGCGGGCTTCAACATCACCCCCTACTTCTCGACGTACGGGGCCTCCAAGACCTTCGTCCTCAACTTCAGCCTGGCCCTGTGGAGCGAGCTGCGCGGCACCGGGGTGAAGGTCCTGGCCGTCGCGCCGGGCCCGGTCGAGACGGCGTTCTTCGACAGGATCGGCACCCGGAAGGCGGCGATCGGGGCGAAGATGAGCACGCCGGAGCATGTCGTCACCTCGGCGCTGCGCGCGCTCGACCGCGACCGGGGCTACGTGGTGCCGGGCCTCGGCAACTTCGCGGTGTCCCACCTGATGCCGAGGCGGCCCCGCAAGCTCGTCGCGATGATCGGCCGGATGGTCACCCGGCGGGTGGCCGACGAGCTCACGCCCGCCACGGCACGGTGACCCTCCCGCGCCGGATCCGCGGCCGTTCCCGGAAGGGGGCCGCTCCCGGGGCGGGGGATCCGTGGCGGAGCCGTCGGGCCCCGTCAGGCCGGGGTCCGGGGGGCCGTCTCGCCCTCCCAGTCGACGGCCACCTTCTCCGGGTCCTCCGCGGCGATCCGGACGGGCAGCCGAGTGCCGGGCACCGTACGGTGCAGGTGGGCCGGGGGCACGCGGTGGCCGAGCCGCACCTGGTACGGCGCGCCCCCGCCGTCGGGGACCACCCGCAGCACGAACCCCACGATGGGGTCGCCGTTGCCGGCGGTCATGCCGTTCAGGTCGAAGGTGCCCATCACCGTGGCGGTGCCGGGCAGGCCCCGGGCCAGCAGGTCGGCCGCGGACAGGTGCTCGGAGACCACCGGCTCCTCCCGGCCGGGCGCGCGGCTCCAGTCGACGGCCAGCCGCCGCGGGTCCGCCGGGTCGATCCGCACGGACAGCGCGGAGCCGGGCAGCACCGCGCCGACGAGCAGCCGGGGCAGGGTCTCGCGGTGCGCCACCCGGTAGGGGGCGGCGCCCTCGGGGCGGACCTCCAGCTCGAAGCCGACCATGGGCCGGTCGTTCACGGTCATGCCGGTGTCCCTCATGGAGAGCACGACGGCGGTGGCGGGCACCCCGCCGGTGAGCAGGTCGTCATTGCCCCGGGCCATGTCCTGCAGGTCCCGGACCATGCCGAAGAGCCCGCCGGTCTTCTCCGGGCCGAGCTGGTCCTCGAACACCGACATCCCCCGGCGGAAGGCCGCCGTATGGAACGACCAGGCCGATGTGAAGACTCCGGCGAAGGTCGTCATCATCCCGACGACGAAGGCCGGGGTGGCCCAGGCGGGCATCGGCCACATGGTCATCCCGATGACCCCCGCCGCCAGGAGGAGGCCACCGCAGATCCCGACCCCCGCCCCCAGCTTTCCCATGCGCGCCATCGACGTCCCCTCGCCCTCTCCGATATGCCGCTCCGGGCACCGCTCTGCGGCGATCGCTCCGGAGCACCGCGTCCGTGCTGCCGCCGACAGGTAACCGCGATCTGCTTTCACACCGGTTGCAGGCGGATTGCGGTGGTCCGTCCGCAGCGGGGCCTGAGCAGACGGGCTTCCGGACCGGTGGCATCGTCCCGGCGGTCCGTCCGCGGCGGGTTGGAGTCGACGGGCTTTCCCGGATCGGTGGCACTGTCCCGGCGGTCCGTCCGCGGTCCCGGCCGGAGACTGTGACGGCCCGTACACGACTGGGTATGGGCACCGCCATGGAACATGTGGTGGTGGGGGTCGACGGGTCGGCGAACAGTCTCCGCGCGATGGAGTGGGCGGTGCGGGAGGCGGGACGCCGCGGCCTTCCCGTCCGGGTGGTGCACGTCGTGCACGAGTGGCTGCACTCCCGGGCGGAGGGTGAGATCGAGGAGGTGCGGCAGTGGATGTGGCACAACGGCCGCGAGATCGTCGACCAGGCGGTGGCCCACGCGCGTGAGTCCGCGCCGGGCGTGGAGGTCGCCGACGCGATGGCCTTCGGCGAGCCCGCGCACGCGCTGGCCGCCGAGGCGGGGTCGGGGGACCTGCTCGTGGTCGCCTCACGCGGGGAGGGCCGGATCTCCAGCCTGCTGCTCGGGTCCGTCGCGCTGAAGGTCGTCTCCCAGGCGTCCTGCCCGGTGGCGGTGATCCGCGGCCCGGTGGAGCCGGAGCGGGAGTTCGGGGAGGTCGTCGTCGGCGTGGACGGGTCGCCCGCCGGGGCCGAGGCGCTCAGGTTCGCCGCGGAGGAGGCGTCGGTCCGCGGGGTGCGCCTGCGGGCGCTCCTGGCGTGGAACCTGCCCGTCGCGGCGTCCACCCTGCTTCCGCCGTCGCTCTTCGACCTCACCGAGATCGAGGACGTCTGGGCGCGCATCCTGGAGGACGCGGTGCGGCCGGTGGCGGAGGCCCACCCGGAGCTCGAGATCGTCCACGAGCAGGTGATGGGCCATCCGGTCCAGACACTCGTCGACGCCTCGGAGGCGGCGGACCTGCTCGTCATGGGATCGCACGGGAAGGGGGCGCTCGCGGGGCTCTTCCTGGGATCGGTGAGCCACGGCGTGCTGCACCACGCCTGCTGCCCGGTCACGGTGATCGGCCCGCGAGCCCTCACCGCCCGCGCGGGTGAGAGCTGACCGGAGAGGCCGGAGAAGCCGAAGCTGACCGGAGAGACCGGAGAGACCGGAGAGACCGGAGAGACCGGAGAGACCGGAGAGACCGGAGAGGATCGCCCGGGGCGGTCTGGAGCGCCGCCGGCTGGGTAGCCATGGAGACCATGGCGACCTATGGCTTTCACTCTTCACACGAGCAGATCCACCCGGCCGAGCTGCTGAAGGCGGTGACGCGGGCCGAGCAGGCGGGTTTCGCCGCGGCGATGTCGTCGGACCACTTCTCGCCCTGGAGCGAGCGGCAGGGTCAGTCCGGCTTCGCCTGGTCCTGGCTGGGGGCGGCGCTCCAGGCCACCGGCCTGCCGTTCGGCGTGGTCAACGCGCCCGGGCAGCGCTACCACCCGGCGATCGTCGCTCAGGCGATCGGCACCCTCGGTGCGATGTTCCCGGGCCGGTTCTGGGCCGCGCTGGGCACCGGGGAGGCGAGCAACGAGCACATCACCGGGGAGCGCTGGCCGCGCAAGGCGGTGCGCACGGCGCGGCTGCGCGAGTGCGTCGACGTCATCCGGGCGCTGCTGGCGGGCGAGGAGGTGAGCCACGACGGACTGGTGACCGTGGACCGGGCCCGGCTGTGGACCCGGCCGGAGACCCCGCCGAAGCTGGTGGGGGCGGCGGTGAGCGTGGAGACCGCCCGGTGGTGCGCCGAGTGGGCCGACGGGCTGATCACCGTGAACGCGCCGCTGGAGACGCTGCGCGAGGTCGCGGCCGCCTACCGGGACGCGGGAGGCCGGGGGAAGCTGGCCCTCCAGGTCCACCTGAGCTGGGCGGAGAGCCGGGAGGAGGCCGAGGCGGTCGCCCACGAGCAGTGGCGCAGCAACATCTTCCGTCCCCCGGTCTGCTGGGACCTCGACACGGCCGAGCTGTTCGACGTGGTGTCGGAGGAGATCACGCCCGCCCGGGTGGCCGAGGTGGTCAACGTCTCCTCCGACCTGGGGTGGCACGCGGCCCGCCTCAACGAGTACGCCGAGCTGGGCTTCGAGGAGGTCTACCTGCACCACGTCGGTCAGGAGCAGTCGGCGTTCATCGACGCGTTCGGCGCGAAGGTCCTCCCGCAGCTCAGGTGACGTTTCGACATATTTTCGAAACGAGAATGTCGCGAGCGGTTCACATGCCGGGGGTGGATGTTCTACATTTGATATGGGAGCGCTCCCATAGCTGAGGAGAAGCCAGTGTCCCCCCAGAACGGCTCGCTCATGGCGCCATCGGACCTCACCCACACCGTCGAAGGCCTCCTGGCCGCGGCCCCCGCGAGCGTGCGCGAAGCCCGCTCCCTGGTCCGTCGCGAGCTTCCCGGCTGGGGTGCCGAAGACCTGGTGGACGACTGCATGCTCATCGTGAGCGAGCTGGTCACCAACGCCGTCCGCCACGGGGGCGCGGCCTGCGCGCTGCGCCTCGGCGGCGACGGCGCCCACGTGTACGGCGAGCTCTACGACCCGGGCGCGGGCGCGCCCCGGATGCGCGAGGCGGACACGGAGGCCACCGGCGGCAGGGGCCTGCAGATCGTCGACGCCCTCGCCGCCGAATGGGGCGTGTCCTGGCCGGAGTCCGGCGGGAAGATCGTCTGGTTCGTGCTCGGTGGCGGATGCATGCCGTACGGAGCACTCCACCGCGCGTCGGGCGCCTTCGCCTGATCCTTGCCGGTCGTTCCGGTCGTGTCGTCCGGTCGTCCGGGTCGGGCGTCCTCGCCTGATCCGCACCGGCGCGCGCCGGAGCCCTCCGCCCGGTCCGGCCCGGCCCGGATGTCCCTCCCAGGCTCTCCCAGCCTGTCCCGGCCGATGCCCTATCCCGGCCCGGGCTCTCCCGCGGCCCGGGGCTCCCGGCTCAGAGCCTCCGGTGCGGGACGACAGCCGCCCTCCGGACGGTGCCGCCCTCTTCCCTCGGAGGGCGGGCGCGTTCCGGTCCCACCGGGCACGCCCGGGTCCGAGCCGTACGGTGTCCATGATCGGTGCGGCGGCATGACCTGCGATTACTGAGGCTGGCCGAAAATTTCTATCGTTAATGTCATTAAGTGTTAGTGACAGTGTCTTGACGGGCGATATCCCGTATCCATATCTTCGGCAAGTGGGAGCGTTCCCACGGGTGGTGGGAGCGCTCCCATCATACGTGCCGGTCACCATCGTGACCGTACGTCCGATGGAGTCCGCAGGTTTCCGACGACCTCGGAGACCTGTCGTGGCTTCTGCCGGCGATGCCTGAGGCCGAAGGTCCGGGCATGTCGGCGCCCTGATGCGGCACCCGTCCGGGACGTTCCGGTGTCCTCCGGTACCGCTTCCGCGAAGCCGCGAGCCCTGGGCTTCCGTATGCCGGGGTCCGCGGAGCGCTGCGCATTCTCGTCCGTCGCGAACGGCCAATCGAATTTCCCTCTCCAGGGAGAGTGTGATGACCTGCGCCTTCAATTCCTTAAATGACCCTTTCTGGATTCGTGTCCGTATTCACAGGCCGGTGAACCCGCGGTCACCATACGGAACCGGGCGGGTGCGGCGGGCGGACGGCCAGACGGTGAGCCGGGAACCGCTCGCGGGCGAGGGCCCGGAACCGCTGACCGGAGCCGCCGAGGACACCCGGTGCGCGCCGCCGCGCAGGTCCGCGGCATGACCCCCTGTCGCGGTACGACGAATCGGTGGAGACCAGATGACGGATGACGATCTCGCACGACCCCCGCTGCGGGAGGACGCCCGGTCCGGGCCGCGCGCCGCGATCGTGGGCGCCGGGCTGTCCGGGTCCCTGCTCGCCCTCTTCCTGGCCCGGCGGGGCTTCCGGGTGGAGGTCTACGAGCACCGGGACGACCCGCGCCTGAGCAAGGACGAGGGCGACGGACGCTCCATCAACCTGGGGCTCTCCGCGCGCGGCATCCGGGCCCTGCGCCGGGCCGGGCTGCTCGAGGAGCTGTGGCCGCACACCGTGCCGATGCGGGGACGCATGATCCACTCCCCTTCGGGGGAGCTGACGTTCCAGCCGTACGGCACGGCGGACCACGAGATCCTCTACTCGATCCGCCGCGGCGTGCTCAACGCGCTGCTCATCGAGCACGCCGAAGCCCTCGGCGGGGTGACGTTCTGCTACGGGCTGCGCTGCGTCGACCTCGACGCGGACACCGGCACGCTGACGCTGTCCGACACGATCTCGGGGGAGACGCGGCGGGTCGAGGCCGATCTCGTGGTCGGTGCGGACGGGGCCTTCTCCGCCGTGCGCCGGCTCATGCAGCGCGGCAGGTCCGCGGACCTGCACCAGGAGTTCCTCGAATGGGGGTACAAGGAGCTCACGATCCCGCCGGCGCCGGACGGCGGCCCGCGGACCCCGATCGAGGCGCTGCATCTCTGGCCGGCCCACCGCGCGCTGATCGTCGCGCACCCCAACACCGACAACTCACTGACCTGCACGCTCTTCCTGCCGCACGAGGGCGGGTCGAGCTTCGCCTCGCTCGGTTCGGGCGCCGAGGCCGAACGGTTCTTCCGGAGCAGGTTCCCGGACGCCCTGCGGCTCATCCCGGACCTGGCCGAGGAGTTCGAGGCCAACCCGGTCGGGCGCCTGGTCAGCGTGCGCACCTCGACATGGCACGCGGGGGAGCGGGTGGTGCTCGTCGGAGACGCCTGCCACGCCGTCTACCCCTTCTACGGGCAGGGCATGAACGCCTCCTTCGAGGACTGCCTCGTACTGGACGAGTGCCTGGCCCGGCATCCCGCGGACCGGGGCGCCGCGCTGCGGGAGTACCAGGACCTGAGGCGACCGCACACCGACGTCCTGGCGGAGCTGTCGAAGGAGAACTTCCTGGAACTGCGCGACGGCCTGCGCTCTCCCGCGCGCCTGCTCCGGGCCCGCGCCGACCTGACGCTCAACCGGATCTTCCCCCGAGGATGGCAGCCGTTGTACACCATGATCTCGCATACCTCGATGCCCTACGGCGAGGCGCTGCACCGCGCCCGCCGGCAGAACGCGTTGCTCGGCGCGGCCGCGGCGGCGCTGTCCGCGGGAGCCGCCCTGGGGGCGGCCGCGGCCGTCCGGCGGCTGCGGCGCCGTACCGGAGCCCCCGCGAGGAGGACCGGGTGATACACCATCCCGACCGTGACGACCTGGTCCTCTTCGAGCTGGGGGACCTCGGCCGGACACCGCCGCCGGAGGCCGCCGGACACCTTCCCGTCCTGCGCACCGTACGGGAGTGGATGGGCGACTACCTGTGCAGGCCGCTGCCCGAACTGGGACGCCGGGGAGCGGTGTGCCCGTACACCTCGACGTCGATGGACAAGGGCCGGACCTTCCTCGCGGTACGGCCGGGCCACCCGGCCGAGCCGGAGGAGGTGGTGCACTCCGTCCGGCCGTACCGCGAGTGGTTCATGCGGCTGGCTCCGGCCGGGGAGACCCTCTCCACCTACACCACCCTGATGATCCTCTTCCCGGACGCGCGCAGGGACGACCTCCCGGCCATCGACGCGGCCCAGGCGGCGCTGAAGGCGGAGTACGTCTCGGAGGGGCTCATGATCGGTGAGTTCCATCCGGGACCGCCCGACAAGCCGGGCCTGTGGAACCCCGACCTGCGCCCGCTGTCCAGCCCCGTGGCGATGCTGGTGATCAGGCGCATGGTGGCGACCGACTTCCCCTTCCTCCGGGACGACGACGACCACGTGCGCTCCTACCTGTCGTGGTTCGGGGACGAGGTGCCCTCGCACCTGAGGGAGTCGGTGCGCGCCGCCGCCGAGAGCCTGAGCTGACGAGACCGCCGGGTGCCCGGGCCGCCGGGCGCCCGGGCCGATGAACCGACCGAGGAGCGACGTGCCACTCGACCTGCCGCCCGACGAGGCCGCGACCCTGCGCCGAGGAGAGGGCCCGGCCGTCCAGATCGACCTGATCCAGACGATGATCTTCCATGCCGCGGTGGCCGCACTGCGGCTCGGCGTCTTCAGCGCGCTCGAACGGGGACCGCGTGAGCTCGGCGCCCTCGCCGGCGAGCTGGCCGTGGACGAGGCGAACCTCCGCGTGCTGCTGCGCCTGCTGGTCACCGGCGGCTACCTCACCGAGGGCGAGGACGGCTACGAGCGGACTCCGGCCGGGGCGTGGCTGGCCGGGCCGGAGAACGGGTTCGGCGCCGTGCTGGACTTCTGGCACTCCCTGATCGGCGAGCTCTGGCAGGGCCTGGAGGAGACCGTGCGCACCGGAAAGCCGCAGCGGGACTTCTACGCCTGGCTCGGGGAGCGTCCCGACGTGCTCACCGGATTCCAAGGGGTCCAGCTCCGCATCGCCGAGTGGCTGGAGGAGGAGGTGCTGGAGCTCGCCGGGCCGCCCGGCGAACCGGCCCGCCTGCTGGACCTCGGCGGAGGGCACGCCAGGTACAGCCTCGCCTACTGCCGCCGCCACCCCGGGCTGTCCGTGACCGTCCTCGATCTGCCCGAGGCCCTGGAGCCGGGACGCGCGGCGGTGGAGGCTGCAGGCCTGGCGGAGCGCTTCACCTTCCTCCCCGGGGACCTCCGTACGGCCGAAGCGCCCGGGGGACAGGACGTCGTGCTGCTGTTCAACGTGCTGCACGGCTTCCCCGCCGACACCGCCCGGGCCCTGGTGGGCCGGGCGGCGGGAGCGCTGCGCCCCGGGGGGAGGCTGATCGTGATGGAGACCCTCCCCGACCCGGTCGGCAGCGTCCGGGAGGAGGCGTTCACCCGCGGCTTCGACCTCAACCTGATCCACACCCAGGGCGGAAGGCTCCATCCGGTGGAGGCGATCGCCGGGTGGATGGCGGCGGCGGGCTGCGGCCCGGTCGAACGCCGCGATCTCACCCGGTCGGCCGGGTTCTGCCTACTCGTCGCCGACCGCGAGGGCTGAGGCGCCGCTTCCCCGCCGCGCTCCGGTCCCTCGCACGTCGGTCCCTCGCACGCCGTCCTCCGAGCCGTCCCGGTTCCCGCCGTCGCCGTTCCCGCCGTCCCGGTTCCCGCCGTCCTCGACCGCACCGTCATCCGGGACCGCACCCTCATCGGGGACGGCGTCGGGGACGGTGTCGGGGACGGTGTCGGGGACGGCGTCGGGGACGGCGTCGGGAACGTCGTGTTCCAGCCGCCGGAGCGCGGGGACCAGCATCACGACGACCGCCAGCAGGACCAGCAGGATCCCGTCCGCCAGCACCACTGCGGCGAGGCCGCGCGCCGCACCGACCCCGACGACCGCTCCCAGCGAGCCCGTGAGCGGGCCGCCGGGCTCCAGGGCCGGACCCACGACGTTCTCGGCCAGCGGGGCCGCCAGCAGGTAGGCGGCGGGCATCGCGAGCTGGCCGAGGGTGTGCGAGGTGCCCATGACCCTGCCCAGCGAGGCCGGCTCGACCTTGCTCTGCAGGACCGTGACGACGGTGCCCTGGACCACGGGCAGAGTGAACAGGAACACGGCCGCGGCGCCCCCCACGACCACCGCCGACGTCCAGGGCGCGTGCAGGGCCAGGGCCGCTCCGCCGAGCGCCATGAACACCGCGATCCCGGCCACCCGCCGCTTCGGCCCGCCCCACGCGCCCATGAGCAGCCCGCCCGCGAAGAGCCCGGACCCGCCCGCGAACATCAGCACGCCGAGGGTGGCCGCCGAGGAGAAGGACAGGATGAGCGGCTGGACCAGTACTCCGGCGACCCCGAAGAGGAAGTTGTACGCGGTCAGCATGAGGACGAACGCGAGCAGCGCGGGCCGGGCCCGCAGATACCGCAGGCCGAAGGTCAGGTCCGAGCCGAGGGACGGCCGCTCGGCCCGCTCCGCCGGGCGCAGGACCGGCGCCGGCAGGCTCACCACCAGCAGCGTGCCCATCGCGACGGCGAACGACGCCAGGTCGATGACGAGCACGCCGACCATGCCCACGGCCCCGAGCAGCGAGGCGGCCAGGAGCGGGGCGGCGATCTGGATCGCCGTGGCGGCCTGCATGAGCCCGTTGGCCCGGCCCAGGTGCCGCTTGGGGATCAGCATCGGCGTCATCGCCTGGTAGGCGGTCAGGTGGAAGACCCCGCACGCGGCGCTCACCGTCGCGCTGACGTACACGTGCCACACCGCGAGCGCGTCCAGGTACAGCAGGACCGCGACCGCGGCGGTGGACACCGCCGCCAGGCTGTCGGTGACCACCATGACCGTCCGCCGGTTGAAGCGGTCGATCGCCACCCCGGCGAACGGCCCGGCGACCAGGCCGGGAAGCATGGAGCTCAGCATCACGAAGGCGAACAGGGTGGCCGACCCGGTCGTCTGGAACACCCACACGCCCAGGACGAAGGAAGTGATGCTGGACCCCACACCGGACACCAGCGAGGCCAGCCACACCCCGCCGAACCTGACCAGGTCCCCTCGCGCGGTCACGATCCGCTCCCCGCGCCCGGCAGCCGGCCCGCGGCGGCGAACGCGTCCAGGTAGCGGCCGAGCAGCCACGATCCGTCGGGTGCGGGCGGCACCCCCGCCCCGCTCAGCCACTTCTCGGTCCGGGCGCAGTCGAACAGCGGCCGGTCGAAGCGCGGCTCGGTCTCGGCCAGCCCGGCGGCGAACGGCTCGATCGCGGTCGGTTCCCCGGCGGCCGACCGGGCCAGTACGGCGGCCCGCCACCGGGACCAGGGCACCAGGTCGGCGGGGCGCCCGCGCTCGGCCAGGGCCGCGGCGATCCGCCCGTAGCCGACCGTCGCCGGATTGAAGTAGTGCAGGTCGTGAGGGGGAGGCTGGGCTGAGGCGACCGCCGCGGCCACCCCGCCGGCCACCTGGTCCACCGGGGACAGGTCCTCCTCGAAGCCCAGCTCGGGCACCATGCCCACCTGGGCGCAGGTGATCAGCAGCCGGCCGAAGTAGTCGTCGGGAGCCCCGATCCCGGTGCGGCTGTCCCCGCCGATCCGGGCGGGCCGGTGCACGGTCACCGGGATGCCGCGCCGCCGTGCCGGTTCGGCCAGCCGGTCGGCCACCCACTTGCTCTGGTTGTACCCGCCGCCGAGCCCGCCGGGGTCCTCCGGCGGATCGAGCTCGCTCACCGGCCGCCCCCGGTAGGCGTCGCCGAGGTACACCCCCAGGGTCGAGAGCAGGTGCACCGGGACCCCGCCGCCCAGCGCCGCGAGCCGCAGCACCTCCACCGTGCCCGCCACGTTCGGCGGGTGCAGCAGGGCGTACGGCTGGGCGAAGTTGACCAGCCCGCCGCTGTGGCAGACGGCGTCCACCCGCAGGGCCAGCTCGCCGAACGCCTCGGCGTCCAGCCCCAGGCGCGGCGCGGCCAGGTCACCGGGCAGCCCCACCAGCCGGGAGTCGCCGGAGACCCGCTCCAGCCCGTACCGGACCAGGTTCTCCCGCACCCGCCGCAGGGCGTGCTCCGGGGAATCGGCGCGCACCAGGCAGATCACCCGGCCCGTCGTGCGCTCCAGCAGCTCGGCGACGAGATGCGCGCCGAGGAAGCCCGTGGCGCCGGTCAGCAGGAACGTCCCGGGGCCGCGCCGGGCGGAGGTCCGGGCGGAGGTTCGGGCGGCTACCGCCACCTCGTCCGGCAGCCTCACCTCGGCTCGCAGGTCCGGTGCGTCGTCGTCCGCGCCGCCGTCGCGGGAGCCGCCGGCGCGCGCGGTGACCAGCGCCGCGAACTCGGCCAGGTCGGCGGCCTCGAACAGGTCGCGGGCGGAGGGGCGCACGCCGAGCTCGGCGTGCACCCGGGTCACCACCTCGGCGATCCGCAGGGAGTGCCCGCCGAGGGCGAAGAAGCCGTCGTGGCGGCCCACCCGTTCCACGCCGAGCACGCCGGCCCAGACCCGGGCGAGCGCCTCCTCCACGGGACCCCGCGGCGGGGTGTACTCCTCCGGTCCGGAGCCGCCGGGCTCGGGCACGGGCAGCGCCGCGTAGTCGGTCTTGCCGTGCGCGGTGCGGGGGAGGGCGTTCAGCCGGACGAAGAGCGCGGGCACGAGGTAGTCCGGCAGCCGGTCCCGCAGGTGGCGCCGGAGGTCAGCGGGTTCGCCGCCGGTGACGTAGGCGATCAGCCGGTGGTGGCCGGCCGGGTCGGGCAGGGCCGTGACCGCCGCCTCGCCCACCGCCGGATGGGCCACCAGCGCCGCCTCCACCTCGGCGGGCTCGACGAGGTGACCGTGGATCTTCACCTGCCGGTCGGCCCGGCCGAGGAACTCCAGGGACCCGTCGGCCAGCCACCGGGCCAGGTCGCCGGTGCGGTACATGCGCGAGCCCGGCGCGGCGGCGAACGGATCGGGCACGAACCGGTCGGCGGTCATCGCCGGATCGCCGAGGTATCCGCGGGCCAGGCAGTCGCCGCCCAGGTACAGCTCGCCGGGCGTGCCCACCGGAGCCCGCCCGCCGTGCCGGTCGCAGACGTACGCGCGGACGTGCGGGAGCGGCCGCCCGATCGGCAGGTGGGCGGCGCCCGCGGCCACCGCGCCGTTCCCCGCGCGGTCCCCGGTGCCGTCGCCCGTGCCGTCCTTGGCGCCGTTCACCGTCCCGTCCCTGGCGCCGTTCACGGTGCCGTCGCCCGTGCCGTCCACCGTGGCGTGGACGGTGGCGCAGACCGTGGCCTCGGTCGGGCCGTAGTGGTTGAAGAGCCGCACCCGGCCGCCGGTGGCCCGCGCCCAGGCCCGCACCGCGTCCATGGGCGCGCGCTCTCCGCCGATCATCATGACGTCCACCGGCCAGTCGCCGGGCACGCCCGTCCCGTCCAGCTCCCCGGCCCAGCGCCGCCACAGGGCGGCCGCGGTGTCCACGGCCGTCACCCCCCGCTCGGCGCAGAACCGCACGAGCTCCGCCCCGTCGAGCAGCGCGGGCTCGGGATGGAACACCAGGGCCGCACCCGAGACCAGGGCGGGGAACACGTCCCCCACCGACGCGTCGAAGGTCAGCGGCGGGAGCACGAGCAGCCGCTGCCCCGGGCCGAACCCGTGGACGCGGACGAAGGACTCCGTCAGCCGGGAGAGCGTCCCGTGCGTGACCATGACCCCCTTGGGACGGCCGGTGGAGCCCGAGGTGTAGATCACGTACGCCAGGTCGTCCGGTCCGGGACGGCCGGAGGGGGTCCCTTGTCCCGTGCCACCGCCGGGTGCCGGGGTGGAGGGGGTCCCGGTCACCGTGCTGCCGCCGGTCACCGGAGCCGAGGAGGTCCCGGCCACGGTGCCGCCGCCGGGTGCCGGGGCGGAGACCTCGATGCCGCCGCTGCCCGCCGAGAGGGTCACGCGGGCTCCGGACTGCCGCAGGATGTCCCGCAGGCGGGCCGGCGGGTGGGAGGGATCGAGCGGCAGGTACGCGCCGCCCGCCTTGAGCACGCCCAGGATCGCCACCACGGCCTCCGGGCCGGGGGGCAGGACCACGCCGGCGAGCGTCCCCGGCCCCACGCCCGCGCCGGCCAGCTCGCCGGCGAGGTCGTCGGCGCGCCGGTCCAGCTCCCGGTAGGAGAGGGTGCGCCCGTCCCCCGCGACGACGGCCGGCGCCC
>NZ_CDRNDK010000099.1:0-17000 GCF_977012225.1 Planomonospora algeriensis
CCCGGCGCGGGCCGCCCGCTCCGGGTCGCGGCGGAGCGGCACCTCCCGCCGCCGGGCCAGCACGTCGGCGCTCGCGTCGGTGAGCACGAGCGTGCCGTGGTCGCTCTCGACGGTCAGCAGCCCCTGGGCCAGCAGCTGGCGCACCACGGCGCGCCACTCGGACTCGTTCAGCTCCGTGCCGACGCCGAAGACCGTCAGGGAGGCGTGGCCGTGCTGGACGACCTTGTCGGTCTCCCTGCCGAGCAGGATGTCGATGACGTGGCCCGCGCCGAAGCTCTGCCCCCGCTCGCGCCTCAGGCGCAGCACCGCCGAGAGGAGTTTCTGCGCGGCGATCGTGCCGTCCCAGGTCTGCGGCGGTGTCAGGCAGGTGTCGCAGTTGCCGCAGGCGCCGGATTCCTGTCCGAAGTAGGCCAGCAGGTGGACCCGGCGGCACTCGACCGTCTCGCACAGGGCCAGCATGGCGTCGAGGTGGGCGCTCAGCCGGCGGCGGTGGGCGGCGTCGCCCTCGGAGGTGTCGATCATCCGGCGCTGCTGGACGACGTCCTGGAGCCCGTAGACCATCCACGCGGTGGACGGCAGGCCGTCGCGGCCGGCCCGCCCGGTCTCCTGGTAGTAGCCCTCGATGGACTTGGGCAGGTCCAGGTGGGCGACGAACCGCACGTCGGGCTTGTCGATGCCCATGCCGAACGCGATGGTGGCGACCATGACGAGGCCGTCCTCGCGCAGGAAGCGCGACTGGTGCTCGGCTCGGGTGCGCGCATCGAGCCCGGCGTGGTACGGCAGGGCCTGGACGCCGTTCTCCGCCAGGAACGCGGCGGTCTTCTCCACCGAGGCCCGCGACAGGCAGTAGACGATGCCGGCGTCCCCGGGATGCTCGGTGCGGAGCAGCTGCAGCAACTGCCGGCGGGGCTCCCGCTTCTGCGCGATGCGGTACTGGATGTTGGGGCGGTCGAAGCTCGCCACGAAGTGGCGGGCCTCCTCCAGGTTCAGCCGGGCCGCGATCTCCGCGTGGGTGGCCTCGGTGGCGGTGGCGGTCAGCGCGATGCGCGGCACGTCGGGCCAGCGCTCGTGCAGCGCGGACAGGGCCAGGTAGTCGGGGCGGAAGTCGTGTCCCCACTGGGCCACGCAGTGCGCCTCGTCGATGGCGAACAGCGCGATCGCGCCGCGGTCGAGGAGGCTCAGCGTCGCGGCGGTGCGCAGCCGCTCCGGAGCCACGTAGAGCAGGTCCAGCTCACCGGCGAGGAAGGCGGCCTCGACCTCGCGGCGCTCCTCGTGCTCCTGCGTGGAGTTGAGGAAGCCCGCCCGCACGCCGAGGGCCGTCAGCGCGTCGACCTGGTCCTGCATGAGCGCGATCAGCGGCGAGACGACGACGCCGGTGCCCTTCCGCACGAGGGCGGGGACCTGGTAGCACAGCGACTTGCCGCCGCCGGTGGGCATGAGCACGAGCGCGTCACCGCCCGCGACGACATGGTCGATGATCTCCCGCTGCCCCTCCCGGAACGAGCCGTAACCGAAGATGCGGCGCAGCACGCGCGACGCGTCGTCTGCCTCGGGGTCGCTCTGAGGGGAGCTGTGCGGGGAAGTCATCGCGTCATTCTAGGAGGATCGGGGCACCCTCGGCGGAGACCGCGGGAGGCTGTGGACGACGCCGGCGACCGCTCCCGGAGCTGTGGACGACGAGCGGAGCACCCCGGCGCGCCGTACCCGGCCGCATGACCGGATCGATCACGGGTAGTCCCCGCAGGCCCCATCGGACGGAAGAACTCCCATGCTCACCCTCATCCTGCTGATCTTCGCTCTCGCCTGCTTCCTGCTGGCCGCGTTCGGCATCGGCGGCGCCCGGATCAACCTCCTGGCGCTCGGACTGGCCCTGTGGGTGCTGAGCGAGCTGATCCCGAAGATCGGCGACCTCTGATCGCGCGTCCCGGCGCCGTCCGCGGTCGACGGCGCCGGACGAGGCGGGTCCCGGGCCGAGAAGATTCGAGGTCAGCCTCCCTGGACGACGAGCCGGGCGATCCGCTCGACGGTGCCGAAGTCACCGGCGGAGGCCCGGTTCTTCATCACCCCGACACTGATCCCCGTGGCGGTGTCCGCGAAGGCCGCGGTACCCCCGCTGCCGGCCATCCCGAACACGGTGGGGACGTCGAACCCCTCGGTCAGGCCGATCGCGTAGCCCAGTGCCAGGGTCGAGGAGTTGCCCGCGACCTCGTCCACGCCGCTCACCGCGGGAGAGGACAGCTCGCGCAGCCGGTCGGCGGAGACGAGCTCTCCGTTCAGCAGCGCGTCGTACATGCGGGCCACCGCACGGGCGGTCATCGTCGCGCCCGCCGGGATGTCGGAGGTCAGCACGTCGGCGCGGTTGCTGAACGCGGCGTCCGGCATCGCCGCCGGCGGAGCGGCCGTGTAACCGCCGACCACCTTGAAGAACGGGATCTGCGCCATCACCTCGGCGGGCAGCTCCATCGGCGGCCTGGCGTCCTCGATCCTGGCCAGCCGGCCCAGCTCGGACTCTGGCACGCCGAAGAACAGCTCATCGGCGACGCCGAGCGGCCCGGCCACCTCCTCGCGGAGCACCTGCGAGATGGGCTTGCCGGTCACCCGCCGGACGACCTCGCCCAGGATGTAGCCGTAGGTCTGCGGGTGGTAGCCGAACCGGGTGCCAGGCTCCCACCACGGCTCGGCGGCGGCGATCGCGGAGCACATCCGGTCCCAGTCGCACAGGTCCTCGGGCGTGGTGTCCACCGGCACCCCGGGTACGCCGGTCGCGTGCGTCAGCGCGTGCCGTACGGTCGCCTTCCCCTTGCCGCAGGCGGCGAACTCCGGCCACACCTCCGCGATTCGGGTCTCGTAGCCAAGGGCTCCGCGCTCGGCCAGCACGTGGACGACGGTCGCGGTCACGCCCTTGCCGGTCGAGGTGGCGTAGACCGGGGTGCCGGACGTGAACGGCCGGCCCGTCTCCGGGTCGGCCGTCCCTGCCACCGCGTCGGCCAGGAGCTCGCCGCGCCGGTAGACGGCGACCTGCAGGCCGCGCTCGGCCCCCGACTCCACCAGCTCGTCGACGGCGGCCTGCACGCTCTTCTGAAGATCGGACACGATCCTTCCTCTCTCTCGCGACATCTCCCCCATGAGACGAAGGCGGCGCGGAAAAGGAATCGGTCCCCCGCGGATCGCCTGGGACCGGCACGGGCGCGGAGACCCTCGGCGAGGGCGCGGCGGCCTCACGGCGTGGGCGCAGCGTGGGCACGGCGGTCTCACGGCGAGGGCGGTCCCGCGGCCTCACAGCGAGGGCGGCAGACCGAACAAGGGGAACATCTCATCCCCGAACGTGGTGATCTGAGTGATCAGACCGTCCTCGACCCGCAGGACCCCGAGCCAGGAGGGTGAGAAGCGGTCCTCACCGGCCCGGCGCAGGTACGCGGCGGCCGCGGGCTGGCGGTTGGCCCGTACGGCGAGCATCCGCCAGTCGCCCCACGCCTCGGGCCCGACCATCGCCGGGGTCCAGGCCGCCACGAACGTCTCCAGGCCCTGCAGCCAGATCGGCGCCGGCGGCATCGCCTGCCAGACGTCGGCCCGGAGCACCTCGGTGAGGATGGACGGGTCGGCCCGTTCGACGGCGTCGATGTAACGCTGCAGGACGGCGCGGTCCTCCGGGGAGGGCTCGGCGGACACGGCCCACTCCGACCGCTGCGCGGGCAGATGCCTCCTGACGGTCGGCCTGGCCCGCTGCAGGGCGCTCTTCACCGCGGCGACGGTCAGCTCCAGCGACTCGGCGGTCTCCTGCGCCGACCAGCCGAGCACGTCGCGCAGGATGAGCACCGCCCGCTGCCGGGGCGGCAGGTGCTGGATCGCGACCAGGAAGGCCAGCTCGATCGTCTCGCGCTCGATCACCAGGTCCGCCGCGTCCAGCAGTTCATCAGGGTACGGCTGGAGCCAGGAGACCATGCCCGAGGCGGGCGGGTCGAGCCCGGGATCGGCTCCGGCCGGTGCCGGGCGCGGCTCCGGCCTGCGGGGGTGCGCCCTGAGGTGGTCCAGGCAGGCGTTGGTGGCGATCCGGTACAGCCAGGCCCGTAGATCGGCTTCGTCCCGCAGGGTGTCCCGGCGGCGCCAGGCCCGCAGGAACGTCTCCTGGACCAGGTCCTCGGCCTCGTCGAAGGAACCGAGCAGCCGGTAGCAGTGCACGCGCAGCTCGTGCCGGTGCTCCTCGACGCGCTCGGCGAACCCGTCCGCGACCGCCGTCTTCCCCGTCATGGTCGGGATCCTAGCGATTCCTTCCCGGCCGGATCGGCTGATCCCGGACGAGATGGACGGCGATGGCGGACCGGGAGCGCAACGGTTCAGCCAGGCCGGAACCGGGAGGCCGTCGAACAACCCGCCGTGGTTATGAAACTTTCGAAGCCTCTTATCCCAAGTAATCTCTGGCCAACGTGACGTTAAACGGTTAATCACACTGAAAGTTTTCAGATGAACGTTGACATGTTTCAGAGCCCGTCCTAAGAATGAGTGCTCGGCAGAGATCTCCCGCCCCCACGGGCGACCGGTGGAGCGGGCGCGGCTCACCACGGTCGCGCCGTCCTCCCGTGCCCACCCGGCCGGCCGCCGTATCCCCCATGTCCCCGATCAGTGTTCCACTGGAGGAACAACCGTGATCGACACCGTCACCCCCCGCGGCACCCGCCTCTCCCGTGTCCGGAAGGCGCTCGTCACGGGCGCCCTCACCGCCCTGGCCGCCGGGCTCGTCGTGGCGCTGCCCTCCTCCGCCGGCACCGCCGCGGCCGCCGACTGCAGCGCCGGGTACGTCGGCCTGACCTTCGACGACGGCCCGAACCCGGGCACCACCGCCAACCTGCTGAACACGCTGAAGGCCAACGGCCTGCGCGCCACGATGTTCAACACCGGCCAGAACGTGCAGAACAACCCCTCACTGACCAGGGCCCAGCAGGACGCCGGCATGTGGGTCGCCAACCACAGCTGGTCGCACCCCCACCTGACCCAGATGAGCAGCTCCCAGATCCAGTCGGAGCTCCAGCGGACCCAGCAGGCCATCCAGCAGGCCACGGGCACCGCGCCGAGGCTGTTCCGGCCGCCCTACGGCGAGACCAACTCCACGCTCAGAGCCGTCGAGCAGCAGCTCGGCCTCACCGAGGTCCTCTGGGACGTCGACTCCCAGGACTGGAACAACGCGAGCACCTTCCAGATCGTGCAGGCGGCCGGCCGGTTGCAGAACGGCCAGGTCATCCTCATGCACGACAACTACGCGTCCACGATCGCGGCGATCCCCCAGATCGCCTCGAACCTGCGCAGCCGCAACCTGTGCGCCGGCATGATCTCGCCGTCGACCGGCCGGGCCGTGGCGCCGACCGACGTCACCCCGACGGCGACCCCGACGGTCACCCCGACCGGCGACCCCGGCGGCTGCACCGCCACGATCTCGCGCGGCCAGCAGTGGGGCGACCGCTTCAACGCCTCCGTCACCGTCTCCGGCAGCGCCTCCTGGATCGCCACGGTGACCGTACGGAGCCCGCAGAAGATCATCGCCACCTGGAACGGTAGCCCCAGCTGGGACTACACCGGCAACGTCATGACGATGCGGCCCAACGGCAGCGGCAACACCTTCGGCTTCACCGTCATGCACAACGGCAACCAGACCCTGCCGTCGGTCTCCTGCCGGGTCGGCTGACCGCGCCGCGTCCCTGACGGCGTCCGGCTAGTGCCCCGCCTCGTGGGCGGCGACCAACTGCCTGGGCGCCGTCAGGCACCACGCCTCGGTGACCAGCTCGAACAGCTCGTCCGCGTCGATCCCCGCCAGCCGTACCACCACCCAGCCGAACCGGCCCGCGGTGAACTGGGGCTCGAAGACCTCCGGCCGCTCCGCCACCAGCGCGATCTGCTCCTCGATCGTCGCCTTCAGGCCGACGGTCTCGGTCCGCTCCCAGAGATAGCCGAACCCCTTGCCCCGCACCTTCAACGCGATCCAGTCGCCGCCGGGGGTCTGCTTCACCTCCGGCAGCCGGTCCAGCATCTCCAGGAACTCGTCAACGCTCACACCCATGGCCCAGACCTACCAGAGCACGCCGACATTTTCCGTGCCGCGGGACCTCCCCCCGGCCCGCGCGGCCACCCGGACCGGGAAGGCGGAGGGAGCAGAAGCGCCGAAGGCCGGGGGCCCGCAAGCCTGACCTGCCGGTCCGACACACCGGGCCGCAATCCGCTCCCGGCGGCGCCCACGGCTTAACCTGCAGGGAAAGGCGTGCGCGACGGCCCGTCCGCGCCGCTCCACCGGAGGCGACCTCAGGAGGCACCGATGCCGGGAACGGGTGCACGGATCGGCGCCGTCCTGCTCGTGAGCGGTCTGGCGCCGTCGCTGACCGCCGCCCCCGCGCACCCGCACGGCACTCCCGCGCGCCCGCACGCCGTTTTCTCGCACCCGCACGGCGCTCCCGCGCGCCCGCACACCGCCCCCGCCGAACCCGCGCGGACCCGCCCCGCGGACAAGTACACCGGTTACGCCCAGCTCGCCGCCCACGAGACCGAGGGCAGGGACTACCGGCGCGAGCAGCGCTTCCCTCGCGGGGCCCGGGTGGCCCACATCGCCATCCACGGAGGCGGCATCGAACCGCCGACGACCCAGCTGGCGAACCACTCCGCCCGCACCGGCCGGCACGCCTACTACTCGTTCACCGCCGTCAAGGCCTCCGGCAACCGCGACCTGCACATCACCGCCGACAGGTTCGACGAGCCGAAGGCGCGCGCCCTGGTGGCCAGGGTCGACTACACCGTCGCCTGGCACGGCGCGGCCGGATCCAGGGCGACGACCTATATCGGCGGCCGTGACACGGCGCTGATCAGGAAGATCGCCGCCGAGCTGCGCGCCGCCGGCTTCACCGTCGCCGGCTCGGTGCCCGCGGGCCTGCGGGGCAGGAGCCCGGACAACATCACCAACAGGAACCGGCGGGGCAAAGGGGTTCAGCTGGAGATCAGCCTCGGCCAGCGGAAGCGGTTCTTCACCGGGGGACGGCTGGACCGCGCCTGGATCAGGAATCCGAGCAACCGCACCGAGGCGTTCCACGCCTACACCGCCGCGGTCAACCGCGCCCTCCCCGGCTCCTGAACGGACCGGTTCCCTCCTTCCAGACACCGGACAGGCCCGTCGGCTCTCATCGAGAGTCCTCTCGGACGGGCGACCGGTGGTGAAGCAGGAAGCCTCCCGGGTGACCGTGGGGATCCCCCTCACGACTCTGTTGGTCGATTCGCATCAGACGGCCAGGCCGAGATCGGCAGCCAGGCGGGTCAGGTGTGAGACGCGGGTAGCGCCTCGCGGGGTGCCGGTCCACCAGGCGTCCAGGCGGATCAGGTTGATCGCGGTCGCGGTGAAGATATGCCCGAGCGCGGTCTTGGGCAGGCCGAGATAGCGGGTCCGGCGGATCGCGGTGCCCCGCACCGCTTGGGAGATCGTTGCTTCGATCCCGGCGCGGATGGCGTAGCGGTCCTTCCACTCCTGGGTCTGCTGAGCACGCCTGCGATCATCCAGCACGTGCTGAAGCGGCTGGGGCAGCAGAGTCAGGCTCCGGCCGTACTTACCGTTGCCTGCGCCAGTGCACGCCTGCCGCACGGGGCACGGGCCGCAGTCGGCCAGGGAGAAACGGACCTGGCTGATCGGGGTTCCGCTGCGTTTACGCTGATCGGACCAGGAGACACTGACCGCTCCTTGCGGGCAGATGACTTTTCGGCGCTGCCAGTCGACGGTGAAAGCCTCCTGCGCCAGGCCCGCCCGCGCCCGCCCCGGCCCGGTGGTGTCGGCTCCGACCGGACCCAGCAGGTGGACGCCTTCCCCGGTGGCCCGCAGCAGCAGCGGGGCGCTGACGTATCCGGCGTCCACAACATGTTCGCGCGGTAGCAGCCCCCGGCTTCGCAGGGCGGCATGCACGCGCGGCGACATCTCGATGTCGCCGGTGCAGGCGCTGGTGGTGGCCACGTTCGTGATCAGATGCGGGCGCTCGTCGTCACAGGTCTCGCTGAGGTGAACCTTGTAGCCGCACCAGCCCGAGCCGCGTTTGAGGCCGTAGCGGGCGTCGCGGTCATACGGCGACGACAGCCGCACCGCGGCCGGCGGGAGGTCGTCTGCCTCCCGCCAGCGCACCCCCTCCTCATCGCGGTGGTATTGCTGCACCCAGGCCCTGCGTAGGGTCTCGACCGCGCCGATCCGCCGCAGCGAGGCCGGTGCCGCGGGTGCATGCACCGCCTCCAGCGGGGCGAACCCGTCGCGGCCGACGCTCAGCGCCCACCGGGTGCGGGCGTCGGTGCCCCGCGGGAACCGGTAGGCGTCCACCCGCGCCCCATAGCGCTGGACCCACTCGGCCGAGACCATCCCGGTCAGCCACTCCGGCACGGCGGCGGCCAGCGCCTCCAGCGCGCACCGCAGGGTCTCGCCGACGAACTCCATCCGGTTCAGCGTCCGCACCGCCGCCAGGATGTGGGTGGAGTCGGTGCGCTGACGCCCGCCCGCGCGCAGCAGCCGGGACAGAGCGGGCCCACCGCGAGCCGGGAACGCCTCGGCGAACTGCTCGTCGTCGAACAGCGGGCCGAGTTCATCGCGTAGCCGGATCGCCGGGCAGCCCTTGGGGAAGGCCGCTCGCGCGACCAGGGCGGTCGCCTCGGGCACCGGATGAGCGGGCTGGGGATGCAGTGACATGCCAGGACCTCCTTCGCGCTCCTGGCGAGAGGTTCCTCCACCGCGCCGGACCAAACGGCGATCATGGCTGAATCGGCCAACAGAGTCGTTTACGAGGGGAAGGATGCCAAGCTCGCAGCCAGTGGCGAAGCAACCGACCTCCCGTTCGAGAGGTCCTTCACCCTCGCGAGCCGGACCACCCGGCTCCGCTT
Source organism: Planomonospora algeriensis (assembly GCF_977012225.1). Classification (NCBI taxonomy): domain Bacteria; kingdom Bacillati; phylum Actinomycetota; class Actinomycetes; order Streptosporangiales; family Streptosporangiaceae; genus Planomonospora; species Planomonospora algeriensis. The sequence goes on from NZ_CDRNDK010000099.1 coordinate 8,881, forward strand.
CCCCAGAGGTACTGTCGCCGACCATTCCACCATCACATCGGCGACCAGATGACCGTGATCACAGCGACCATCTAACCGTCCATGACATGATGAACGTATGGTCACGACACCTCTGGGACATCTGGTCCGACGTCATGCGGAGCAGGCGGTCACGGACGCCCTAGCCGACACCCGCGTCGTCCTGGTCAACGGCGCCCGGCAGTCGGGCAAGAGCACTCTGGTCCGGCAGCTCGCCAAGGCCGGAGACACCGAGTGGCGTGATCTCGACGATCCGCTGACCCGGCAGGCGGCGCTGAGCGACCCCAGCGGATTCGTCGATTTTCCGGAACGGATGGTCATCGACGAGATCCAGCGGGCCCCCGAGCTGCTGCTCGCCATCAAATCCCAGGTGGACGCCGACCCGAGGCCAGGAAGATATCTACTCACCGGCTCCTCCCGCCTCCTCGCGCTGCGCGGGCTACCCGATACCCTGCCCGGACGGATGGAGACCATCGAACTCTGGCCGTTCGCGCAGGGGGAGATCGACGGGCGGCCCGACGGGTTCATCGACGCGGTCTTCGCCCAGGGCCCCGGGCTACGGCACACCTCTCAGTTGGCCCGAGCGGACTACGCCGAGCGTCTGATACGCGGCGGCTACCCCGAGGCGGTCGCCCGCACCAATGCCCGTCGCAGGCAGCGATTCTTCGATTCCTACGTCGGCGACCTGATCAACCGCGATGTGATGCAACTTTCGGAGATCGAGCGCACCGCGGAACTACGCGCGTTGATCAAACTGCTGGCGGCCAGGTCCGGCCAGCTGCTCGTCGTCCAGGCGTTGAGCCGCGATCTCGGGCTGCCCGGCACCACGACCGCGAGGTTCCTGGCGCTGCTGGAAGAGGTCTTCCTGATGAAGCGTGTTCCCGCCTGGTCCAAGAACATCAGCAACCGGGCCGTCCACACCCCCAAGATCGCCTTCGTCGACTCGGGCGTGGCCGCGAACCTGCTCGGCACCGACGCCCGGAGCCTGCTGCGGCCGGGTTCCACGTTCGGCCCGCTGCTGGAAGGGTTCGTCCTCATGGAGCTGGCCAGGCAGACGACCTGGTCAGACACCCCGGTCGAGCTCTATCACTACCGGACCAAGGACAAGGTGGAAGTCGACGCCGTCCTGGAGACCCGCCAGGGCCAGGTAGTGGGCGTCGAGGTTAAAGCCGCGTCCACCGTACGGCCGGAGGACTTCAAAGGACTTCGTCACCTCGCCGAGCGCATCGGCCCCGACTTCGTCGCCGGACTGGTCCTGCACACCGGCACCCAGACCTTCTCCTTCGGAGACCGCATGCTGGCCGTACCGGTAAGCGCGCTCTGGGAGACACACCCGTAGCCGGCGCGACCGCCCGGAAACCGATCAGCCACGCCTTCGCCGACCCCGGCATCCCCATGAGCCGAGACCTCCGTCAACTCTCCGAGACAGGTCTGCTGGAGCCGACGGAGAAAAGCGCGGCCGGTACCACGTCGCAGGCGGCGAGCCGACTATGGAGCGTTCATTCGCCCTGGCGAGCAGAATCACCGCTCTCCCCTTCTCCCCGGAGACGCTGGGTCTTCGGTTCCTCGGCGCAGAGCCCCTTGAGGACTGAGCTGATCCGCAGGTCCGCGTAGAGACCGGTCCGCCAGCGGACTCGGGCGCCCAGGGATACCGGGTCAACAGCTCCCGCACCTGGGGGACGCCCGAGTAGGGCTTGAGCCGGGCCAGGACCACGCGGGCACGCTGGGTGGAGTGAGCGGTCGCCGGTCAGATCGGCGGACAGGTCCAGCATCCGGGAAGCCGTACGCGCCGCACTCCGGGACACGGCAGAACGGCCCGCTCCTCCCGAAGGAGGAGCGGGCCTGGACAGGGCGAAGGGCCCGGTCTCTCCCTACCGAGGGACCGTGCCCTTCGCGTGCGTGACTACGGCGCGGGCTGGGTGGTCGCCGGGACCGGAGCCTGAGTGGTCGCCGGGGACGTGGTCGGGGTGGTGGACGGCTTCGCCTCGCTCTCCGGCGCGGCCTTCGGGTTACCCTTCGCCGGGGCCTTGGTGACCTTGCAGTCGTAGGCGGGGATCAGGTACCCGGGCAGGAGCGTGCAGGTGGTCCAGATGGGGCCGACCTTGTACGCGTAGACGGGCGGGAAGCCGCCGTCGGCGCCGGCGGGACCGGCAGGGCCCTGAGCACCGGGGGCGCCAGGGGCGCCGGGGGCGCCGTCCTTGCCGGGCTCGCCCTTCGGTCCGGCAGGACCCTGAGGTCCGGTCTTCCCGATCGGCCCCTGAGGACCGGTCTCACCGCGCGGACCCTGAGGTCCGGCGGGGCCGCGGTTGCCCTGCGGGCCGGAGGTGACGACGCCCTGCGAGCCGGACGTCTGACCGCCCCACTGCGTCTTGAACTCACCGGTCTTGCACTTCGCGGAGGTGTTGACCATCCGCATGTAGCGGGACTTGGAGTTGACGCACGCCGTGATGACGTCACCCGGAGCGGCGACGGAAGCGGAGGCGGCGGCCGTACCGGCGATGCCGACGAGCAGCACCGCAGCAGCGGCAAGGGACACGGGCCTGGTGATGCGCATGATGTCTCCGAGGGGAGTGGGATAGCCGTGGCGCGGCTCGATCATCGTGGCAGGAAGGAACGGTCCACGCCCGGCAAATGGGTGCATGAGATGAAAAAGAGACCAGCCATCGACTGATCAGAAAAGTGAAGGCCCTCGACCTGTTCTTGCAGGTCAGAGGCCTTTTGGTGGGCGCTACCGGGTTCGAACCAGTGACATCTCGCTTGTAAGGCAATCCGAACGGTTCCTCGATCAGGAGCGATATCAGCCCTGACCTGCGACTACGGTCTTTAGCCGTCCACCGGCGTCCAGCCCCGTCCATGGCCGTTGTCACCCAGTTGGTCACCCAGAAGGCATCCCTGAGACCAGGGCCATCGCCGATGGTTCCCTTATCGATCGGACCTTCGAGCCCCTTCTGTCGGGGACGACTGCGATCATGCCGTCCACGTGATCAAAGGAGTAACGATGACAGAGTGCCCCGAGGAGTTCCGCTGGCTCTCCGGCCGTGAGGAACTGGGTGAGATCTACTGCGTGTCCTTCGTCCGAGGACTCTCCTCAGCCGAGGTCCTCCGCCGGTTCGGCGTGGACGAGAACACCATGGAGGAAGGAGTGACAGCCGAGGAGTTGGACGAACGCTCGGTGGAGAGCATGAGGCCGACTCGGCCGGTTACATCGGCGCCGCGAAGATCGGCGACTGGACCTTGGTCATCGAACCGGGAGGATGGAAGATCGCCGTCGACTCCGACATATACGGCCCGGTCTCACGGGGAACCGAGGTCGTATCGGTCTGCCGTCATGACTACGCTTCGGACAGCTTCGCCTACATCGTTGATGGTGAGTCGGTCGTCCACTTCGACCCGATGTGCCCAAGCGATCGGTCAGGAAGCGATCCGGACCGCTTCATCAAGGAGATGCGCGAGGTCGGCTTGAACCCCGAGCACGACATCGACATCGCCAACGCGTTCATCGACTTCCCGATGGAGCGTTCGTTCGCCCTGGCGACCAGGATCACCGGTCTTCCCTTCTCCCCTGAGACGTTGGGTCTGCGGTTCCTCGGCGCAGAGCCCCTTGAGGACTGAACTGATCCGCAGGTCCGCGTAGAGACCGGTCCGCCAGCGGACTCAGGCGCTCATGGGATAGCGAGTCAACAGCTCCCGCACCTGGGGGACGTCCGAGTAGGGCTTGAGCCGGGCCAGGACCACGCGGGCGCGCTGTGTGGTGCGGTCGCTGGTCAGGTCGGCGGACAGGTCCGGCATCCGGGAAGCCGCGTGCGCCGCCTCCTCCGGTTCGTTGGCGTCGCCATGGCCAACCAGGACAGGTACAGCGCCAGTTCCCGGGCGTGCGTGGCATCGTAGCGCGTCAGCAACCTCACTGAGCAGAGGTACGGCGCGCAGCGGGCGGCGCAGCTCGGTGTACGCGCGAGCCTCCATGATCTGGAGTTCGTCGGCGCTGACCCAGTACAGGTAGGACGGTTTGTCGGCTCCGGCGGTGCTCTCCAGGGCAGCGCTCTCATGGCCGACTGGGCCTCTCCGGCGCGGACGTACGCCCAGGCGATACGGTCCCGGGTTGACGGCCCGGTCGCGCCCTCGGTATTGGACTAACGTTGTAACCATGAAGCGCGCACAGCAGTATCAGGCCGCCTCCATCGCAGTGCTCGCGGGTTGGCTGACCGATCACCCCGATGAGGAGACACGCTGGCGCTTGATCGCCGAGTTTCTGGAGGAGTACCACCACGAGCCGTCTTCTGCTCGGGTGAGCTTGTTGTCCGGGGAACCTCCCAGCACCGGGGACTCTCGATGGGACGTCTTTCTCGCCACGCTGGCCGAGCACCTCGCGGCCAGGGACGGCGCGGGAGCCGCCCCGTGGACCGAGACCCGGCGGCTCCGGCGCTTCTGGTTTCCCTTCAACACCCCAGCCGCCCGCGTGGACGCCTTCGTTCACGCCCCCGCATCCTTCCGCCGCCGTGGCGTTTTCATCCACCCACAGGAGCTGGAGGTCGCTTGAGCGACGCCCCTCTTCTCGACCGGGCTGCGATCGAAGACGCTTTCCGGCGGCTCGGTGATCGTCTCGCCCGGCGCGGAGTCGTAGCCGATCTTTATGTGTTCGGCGGGGCGGCCATGGCGCTCGCCTATGACGCCCGACGCTCCACCCGGGACATCGACGCCGTCTTCGAACCCCATGGAGTCGTCCTGGACGAGGCACGAGCAGTCGCGTCCGAACTCGGGCTACCGTCGTGGTGGCTCAACGAGCAGGCCAGCGCCTATGTCGCCCCTGGTACGGATGGTTCGGCCCGCCGGGTCTTCGATCACCCGGGACTGCGTGTGTCCGCCGCTTCAGCAGAGCACCTGCTCGCAATGAAAGTCCTGGCGGCTCGGCGACGGGACACCACCGACATTCGTACTCTCGTCGAGAGATGTGGCCGTTGTCACCCAGTTGGTCACTCACGGGCTCAGAAGTTCTCCCTCCACAGATACCAAGGGCCATGGAAGTGCTCGACATCGGGCGCGTACTCCGCTTTCTCCGGTAGCGGCGGCTCACCTTGCGGACTCCAGATGAGCCCGTGCTGGTGGATGCCGTCTCCTCCACCGGCCAGAGCGAAACGCACGGCGTTCTCGTGGCGCATAGCCCAGGAGACATCGAACAATCCCAGCGTCATTGCCCCCGTCTTCCAATCAGGACTCCCCTTCATCGCCGAGTGCGCGACCTTCTCGAAGCTCTCCTCGGACAGTGCGAACCTGGACTGCTTCACTACCCCAGCCGATGCGAAAATCAGGACGCCAACGATCGGCGGTGCCGCCCAGCGCAGCAGATTCCGTCTGAGGTCCGGCCGGCTCTCCTGGCGGGAAAGCACGACGACGAAGCGAACGAACCAGATCGCACCGATCATGAAGAACGCCAGGAAAGCGGGCAGTACCCAAAGCGGGCTGAGCCCAGGGAAGGATCCTGCGTACAGGAGCAGCAAGCTGATGGTGACCTGGGAGCCGATCAGCAGAAGACCCGGCGCACTGGTCCGCCTCCTTACAGTCCATTCCTTCACACCCATGAAACTCCAACCAACGTCGGTTCACCTAAGACATTCCAATCTTGGAGGTTAGGCGCTCATGGGGTAGCGGGTCAGCAGCTCGCGCACTTGGGGAACGTCGGCGTACGACTTGAGCCGGGCCAGGACCACGCGGGCGCGCTGGGTGGTGCGGTCGCTGGTCAGATCAACGGACAGGTCCAGCATCCGGGAGGCCGTGTGCGCCGCCTCCTCCGGCTCGTTGGCGTCGGCCAGGGCCACCGCCAGCCAGGACAGGTACAGCGCCAGTTCCCGGGCATGCGTGGCGTCGTAGCGCGTCAGCACCTCACTGAGCAGCGGTACGGCCCGCAGCGGGCGGCGCAGCTCGGTGTAGGCGCGGGCCTCCATGATCTGGAGTTCGTCGGCGCTGACCCAGTACAGGTAAGACGGTTCATTGGCTCCGGCGGTGCTGTCCAGGGCCGCGCTCGCCTCACCCAGCGCTCTCATGGCCGACTGGGCCTCTCCGGCGCGGGCGTGTGCCCAGGCGATGCGGTCCCAGGTCAGCGCGCGCAACCGCGGTGAGGCATCCGGCCCGGCCGCCTCCAGAGCCGCGCGTGCCAGCGCCACGCCTTCTTGGACATCACCGACGTTGACGGTCTGGTAGGCCAACGAGCCGATGAGGTTGGCCTCCAGCGGACCGTCCCCGGCTTCGCGTGCGGCGCTGATGCCCAACCGGTAGGTCTGGGCGGCCTGCTCGTGCTGCCCGGCGTCACTGGCGATCCACCCGACGATCTGGGCTAATTCGCCGATGTTGGCCAGCAGTGCCCGACCTGCCTCCTCGGTGTGGGTACCGCACCGGTAGAGCCGGACCGCCGCGTCCAGCTCGCGGAAGGCGGGGCGGATCAGGTCGCTTCCGGCGATGACGTCATCGGCGAGCCGCAGACCGTGGACGCGCGCCGACAGGTCGTGCACGGTGCCCATGCCGACCCGTCGCCCCGTCTGCGCGGGAAGCCGGGACAGCAGGTCGCCTTCGGGCATGATCGCGGCAAGCACCTGCGCTGGAGACTTGCGCGGGGGTGTACCCGCCAGGTCGAACAGTTCAGCCTCGCTGAGGTCGAACACCCGGCAGTACAGCAGCCGGTACGGGTCCTTGGGCTGGTGCCGGCCCTTCTCCCAGTCCTTGATCATGCGAGTCAGAGACTCACGGGTCGCCAGGTGCGCGCGGGTGCCTTCGTCGGCCGCCTCGACCAGTGCCCGTGCCATCTGCCGTTGCGACCACAGCCGCTCGCGTCGCTCGGCGCGCAGACGTAGCGCCCAACCCGGAATCTCGTCCATCACCGCGCCTTGGGGGAGACATGGAAGATCTGCCGTCTCCCCCAGTCTCCCCCATCGCCATCTGTATGGACACGTGTATTGGCGATGTGATCGGAGGGCCGCACAACAGCGGGACCCGCAGGCGCGGACACGCCGTACGGGTCCCTTGATCGCACATCGGAGGTGCGACCCATGGACAACTGTAGAGCCGCCCCGCCCGCCGTGGACGAGACCACGGCGGAGCGCCAGGACAGGGCACTGGCCGTGGTCCAGCGGCTGTTGACAGAGCGGGGCATCCGCGCCCGCTGCCAGCACACGATCAGCCTCGGCCTGTTCGCCGACCGCGCGGCCGGCCACTCCTGGCCCGACCGGCCGATGCGGCGCTACTGGGTGGACCGCTTCCCGCCGGAGCTGGCCGTACTCGGTCCCCAGGGCGAGTGCGACGCCACCGTGACCGTGGACTCCTGCTCCGGCTACCTGGTGTGGCTGCGTACCGCTTCCGGTCCCCAGCCCTTCCGCAACGACGATCCGCACCTGGTGGTGAACCTGATCACGGCCCTGTGGCCGGAGCAGCGGTGACGCCGGAGGAACTGAGGCGGCGCTACGGACAGACGTGGATCATCTCTCCGGCCGTGGCCGGTGGCTGGTACGCCGTGCGGCGCACTGCTCTGTCCGTTCCCGCGCAGGAGCACGGCCTGTCCGAGATCCGCTGCGGAACGAGTCCGGCCGAACTGGCTCGCCACCTGAAGGAGGAGACCCGGCTGGAACAACGGCCCTGGCAGCGCATCCCGACGAACCGGGATCGCACCTCATAGGCGGGCGTGGCGGCGTGGATCTGGAGGGACGGCGCCGCCACGCCTCTACCCGCATCGCCCTCCTCCGCTCCGGACGCCTCCCAGACCGGCCACGTCATCCGATGGCAACCCGACCCGGAGCGCAGGGCCGCCAGGCCCGAGCACCGGAAGCGGGGCGGCAGGCGGCGGCGCGCACCACGTGGGATGAGTTCGTTCGGTACGGCGGATATCCGGTGCGGCGAGCGGCGGGCTTACGCCCTGCCGGTCCGGGCGGCGCGGGCCGGGACCGGCCGCCAGGGCCGCACGCCCGGCCCGCTGGCCGATCCGGGACGGCGGGGCGTGTCCCGCCGTGCGGCGGCGCGGAGCGCTGCCGCCTTGAATCAGTAGAGAAACTCTGAGCCCGCATCACCGGGGTTCCGCAGTTGATGTAGCGGGATAGTCCGCGAATCTGGGGATTGACGTG
>NZ_CDRNDK010000100.1:0-16886 GCF_977012225.1 Planomonospora algeriensis
ACGCGCGCACTTGGCCGCCTCCGCCTCGCCGAGACCGGTGGCCTTGGTCGCCGCGGCGGCGGCCTCACCGCGCAGCCGCACCGACTCCGCCTCGGCCGCGGCGGCCTGCTTGACCTGTGAGGCCTGCGCCGCGGCGCGGAGCTCGGTCTCGCGGGCCTCGGCCTCGGCCTGGGCGATGCGGGCGTCGCGCTCGGCCTGGGAGAGCTTCACCGTCTCGTAGGCCTTCGCGTCGGCGGGCTTGCGGACCTGCGCCTGCAGCCGCTGCTCGGCCAGGGCCGCCTCCAGCTCGGCGGCCCGGGTCTCCTGGACCACGACCTCCTGCCGGGCCGAGGCCTCCGAGAGGGGACCGGCCTGGCGGGAGCGGGCCTGGGCCTCGTCGATCTCCGCCTGGTAGGAGGCCTGCTTGATCTGCGCGTCGCGCCAGGCGGCGGCCTTGTTCGCGGCGGCGATCTGCTCGGCCTCGGTGGCCTCCTGGTCGCGCTGGGCCTCGGCGATGCGCGCGGAGGCGGCGATCTTGGCGGCGTGCGGCTTGCCGAGGTTGGTGATGTAGCCGGTCTCGTCGTCGATCTCCTGGATCTGCAGGGAGTCGACGATCAGGCCCAGCTTGATCATCTCGTCGGCGGCCGAGGCGCGGGTCTCGCCGGTCAGCCGCTCCCGGTTGAGGATGAGGTCCTCGACGGTCAGGTTGCCGATGATCGAGCGCAGGTGGCCGGTGAACAGCTCGTGGATCGCGCCGTTCATGGAGTCCTGCTGGTCGAGGAAGCGGCGGGCGGCGTTGGCGATGGAGTGCAGGTCGTCTCCGACCTTGTAGATCACCACGCCCCGCACCACGACCGGGATGCCCTGCTGGGTGACACAGGAGACCTGGAGGTTGGCGGCACGGCTGTCCAGGCGGAGCCGCCGGGCCGTCTGGAAGCCCGGGAGCACCGCGGTGCCCTTACCGGTGACGATCTTGAACCCGAGGCTGTCGGCGAGCTCGGAGTTCCCGCGCGCCCCGAGACCGGAGATGATCAGCGCCTCGTTGGGCTCGGCCACCCGCCAGACGGCCTTGAACAGCAGGATGAGGATGAGGAGCGCGACGAGGGCCGCGCCTCCGATGATGAGGTATTCCGTCGGCATCCAAGCCTCCGCGGTGGGGGAGTTGGGGAGGGGGAGAGTCAGGCGAGCGCACGGGCGACGTAGACCGTGCGCGGCGGGAAGTACTCCACGACGACGACGATCGAACCGACGGAGATCTCCTCGTCGGGCACGGTGGGATGCGCGTAGAACGCCTCGACGCCCCCGCGGACCGCCACCAGGACCTCCCCGACCAGGCCGGGGCCGATCCTGCCGGTGACCCTGCCCTGCTTGCCGATCACACGCGGCTCCCCGTCACGTCATGGAACATTCATGGAGCGAAACCCCGGATCCGGACGCTACTCCGGCGGACCCGCCTCCACCACCCGCCGGGGGACGACAGGGGTGTTCTCGACCGTGCCGGAGGAGTGCCGCCGATCCGCGTTCTCCGTCTCCGTCCTGGAAACGATCGGGGCTCCCGCGGCGTTCCGGATCCCGCGGGTGCTCAAGATCTGCGGGCTCTTCGCACGTTCAGCGGGCGCTCAGGAGCCGGCGCCGCGGCTTGCCGGGTCAGGCCGGGCGCCGCAACCGGGTGAAGGCCCAGCTCATCCGCGGCTCGACCGCCCAGCGGACCGCCCTGCGCACCGGCGGGGTGCACAGCAGCGCGGCCAGGCCGGCGCCGCAGAGCGCCACCGCCGCCACCCCGGGCACCGTGGCGGCCCAGTCGCCGTAGTACCGCTCCGCGGCCTTCACCACGAACCCGTGGAGCAGGTAGGCGTACATGGTCGCCGCGCCGAGCCCGGAGTACCAGGTCCGCCCGGACGGGGTGACCGCCAGGAAGGCGGCGACCAGCAGCGCCCCGGCGGCCAGCAGGCCCAGCCGGACGAGGCTCCCGGTGAGGTCGTCCACCCCGATCGCCTCGTTGGCGTGCCGCCAGCGGATCCACTCCGTCCGCACCTCCGTGTGCAGGGCCAGCGCCGCCGCGGCTCCCGCAGCCAGCACGGCCGTCCCCGCGATCCACATCCCGCGCCGCCGGAGCAGCGCGAAGTGCTCGGGGCGGAGCATCAGGCCGAGCACGTAGAACGGCAGGAGCGCGAGCGTGCGGTTCATCGAGAGCTCGTCGGGCAGGGAACTCGTCCCCGAGAGCAGCGAGAGGCCCACCGCGACCGCCAGCGGCCACCTGAGCTGCTGCCAGACCGGGGTGGACAGCCGCCACAGGAACAGCGACATCAGGAACCAGGTCAGGTAGTACGGGTCGAGGAGGCTGATCTCCAGCTTGCCGTACATGACCAGCCGCGGGAGCGAGTAGGCCAGTTCGAAGAGCGCGTACGGCACGGCGAGCGTGCTGATCAGTTTGCGCGCCTTGCCGGAGGAGAAGGTGAAGTTCCGCGACAGGTAACCGCTGAGCACGATGAACAGCGGCATGTGGAAGACGTACACGTAGAAATAGGCCGCGTGCGCGACCGCCACGTCCCGGAGGTCCTCGATCAGATGGCCGGAGACCACCAGTGCGATCGCCAGGAACTTGGCGTTGTCGAAGAACGGGTCACGACCGGTCTCGCCTGGGGGATCCGTCCGGACGGGGGTTGCGACGCTCACAGCCTCCGGACCCTAACGAGGCGGCCCCGGATCCTCGCCCAACACCGGGTGAAGGCCCGGAGAACTCTCCCGCCGGGCGCCTCCGGCGCCCCGGCCGCGCACTTCGGGGCGCAGATCCCGCTCTACGGGACGGGAAGGCCCGCGCACGACCGTCCCCACAGAAAATCATTACAATTCCAACATTTACCCCGTTAATCACGTTAATCATCAGGCCCTCCACTGCGCCCGAACCGTATCGGTGCTAGTCTCCTGTCCGATCTTTCGGAGGCACATTCATCCCCAAACCGCCGCAAGCCTCCGCGCACTGAGGTTGGGACGAGTGGGCATGGGCTCTGGAAACCGCTCGATTCGGTTCAAGATCTTCTTGCTGCTGCTCCTGCCCCTGCTCTCGCTCAGCGCCCTGTGGGGCTTCGTGCTCAACCTGACCGTCGGCGACGGGGCCGCGCTGCTCCGGGCCGACAGGCTCTACGAGACGGTCGGCGCGACCTCCACCGAACTGGGCCGGCAGCTCCAGGCCGAACGGACCCGCACCTCCACCGCGATCAGCTCGCGGGAGCTCACCAGCGGCTTCGGCGAGCAGCGCGCCCGCACCGACCGGGCGCTCGCCGGGTTCCTCGAAGCCGCGCGGACCATCGGCCCGGACGACCCCGAACTCCGCTCCTCCCTGGACGGGCTCAGCGGCCGCCTCGCGAAGCTGCCGGAGATCCGCGCGGCGATCGACGGCGGCCGGTACACCCGCCTGGAGGCGCTGTCGCGCTACAACGAGATCCTGGACGCGGTCTTCCTCCTGTACGACCAGCTCGTCTCGGTTCCCGACCTGCCGATATTCCAGCAGGCCACGGCCATGCAGGCGATGGGCAACGCCCGGGAGATGCTCGCCAGGGAGGACGCGCTGATCAGCGGCGCGCTGATCGACGGCCGGCTCTCCGACGACGAGCGCGCCGCCTTCACCGAGCACGTCGCCGCCCGCCGCTTCCTGCACGCGCGCGGCCTGTCCGGGCTGGACGTCACGCTCAGCAGGCCGTACCGGGAGGTCTTCACCTCCCCCGCCTTCGAGAAGTTCCTCGTGACCGAGACGGCCGTCGTCTCCGGTGAGGGCGCCGCGCCGCCCGCCGAGGCCCGGCTCTGGAAGGAGATGGTCGCCCCTCTCGCCGACCGGCTCGACCGGCTCGGCGTCGCCTCGTCCGACGCCCTGGCCGAGCGGTCCCGGTCGCTGTCCTTCGGCGTCGTGACCCGCATCGTCCTGGCGGGCGGGGTCGGCATGGCCGCCGTGATCGTCTCGATCGTCATCTCGGTCCGCTTCGGCCGCCGCCTCGCCGGCGAGCTGGCCGGGCTCCGCGCCGCCGCGCTCGACCTGGCGGACGCTCGCGCCTCCCCCGCCTCGTGGCGCGCCTGCGGCGCGGTGAGGAGGTCGGACGCGGCGGTCGAGGCCCCGCCGATCGAGGCGCGCACCGCGGGCGGCTCCGCGGAGGTCATCGACGTGGCGCACGCCTTCGGCTCGGTGCAGCGCACCGCGGTCGAGGCCGCCGTCGGCCAGGCCCGCCTGCGCCGCGGCGTCAGCCAGGTCTTCGTCAACCTGGCCCGCCGCAAGCAGGCCCTGCTCCACCGCCAGCTCGCCCTGCTCGACAACATGCAGCGCCGGGCGACCGACCCCGACGGCCTCGACGACCTGTTCCGGCTGGACCACCTCACCACGCGCATGCGCCGCCACGCCGAGAACCTGATCATCCTGTCCGGCGCGGCCCCCGGGCGCGCCTGGCGCAACCCGGTGCCGGTGGTCGACGTCGTCAGGGCGGCGATCGCCGAGGTCGAGGACTACAAGCGCGTCACCGTCTCGCCGCTGCCCGACGCCCTGTTCGACGGGGCCGCGGTCGCCGACATCACCCACCTGATCGCCGAGCTCATCGAGAACGCCACGATCTACTCGCCGCCGCAGACCACGGTCACCGTACGCGGCGACGTGGTGGCCAACGGGTTCGCCGTCGAGGTGGAGGACCGCGGCCTGGGCCTGGGCGTCCTGGAGTACGAGGAGATCAACGCCCGGCTCGCCGACCCTCCGGAGTTCGACCTGGCCGACAGCGACCGGCTGGGCCTGTTCGTGGTGGGCCAGCTCGCCGCCCGGCACGGCATCCAGGTCGTGCTGCGCGCCTCGCCGTTCGGCGGCACCACCGCCATCGTGCTCGTCCCCCGCGCGGTGCTCGCCGAGCTCCCCTCCCCCCTCTCCGTCACCGCCGAGCGGATCCCGATGCGGTCCGCCGGGCCCCGGCTCGCGGACGGGACGGGCGACGGGACCGCGGTCGGCGGCTCCGCTCCGGCCGCGCTGGACCCGGCCCCCGCGCCGGGCGGTACGACGTCCTCCCCGCGGGGCACGGGCCTGCCGCGCCGTACCCGGACGGTCCCTCCCGCCTCCCCGGTGCGCGGCGTCTCCGGCCAGCCCCTGGCGGCGCCGACGCTCACCGTGGTGAACGGCCTGCCGGACGGCGGGGCGAAGGAGCCCGGCGGCCCGCCCGCCCGGGAGACCACGGGCCCCGGTAACCTCCCCAGGCGGGTACGGCAGGCGAACCTCGCCCCGCAGCTGCGCCAGGACGCCCCGGAGCCGGAGGAGCGGGCACCGGATCCTCCGGCCGCCGGACGCTCGCCGGAGGAGGCCCGCGCGCTGTTCTCCGCCTTCCAGGCGGGGGCACGGCGCGGGCGCGAGGAGCAGGAGGACGGCGCCGGCGGGCGGGACGACCGCGCCGGCGATCTCGCACACCAGAAGACAGGCGAAAAGGAGGACAAGTGACCGAGCACAGCGAGGGCATCGGCAGGCAGGAAGCCGTGGTCATGCGTCCGACGGAGGAGGTCACATGGCCGGAAAACTGAGCGGCACCGGCGAACTCAACTGGCTCCTCGACGACCTGACCAGCCGGGTGGCCGCGGTGCGGCAGGCGGTGATCCTGTCCACGGACGGGCTCGCCGTCGGTTTCTCCAAGGGGCTCAGCCGCGAGGACGCCGAGCACCTGTCCGCCGTCGCGGCCGGCTTCCAGAGCCTGGCGCGCGGGGCCGGACGCCACTTCGGCGGCGGTGAGGTCCGCCAGACCATCGTGGAGATGGAGTCGGCGTTCCTGTTCGTCACGGCCGCCGGGCAGGGGACCTGCCTGGCCGTGCTGAGCAGTTCGGACGCCGACGTCGGCCACGTCGCCTACGAGATGGCGATGCTGGTCAAGCGGGTCGGCCAGCACATCTCCGCGAATCCGCGCCAAGGCCTGTCATGACCCGTTGGATGGATGAGGAGGCCGGGCCGGTGGTCCGGCCGTACGCCCTCATCGGAGGCCGCACCAGGTCCTCCGGTGACGCGCTGGACCTGGTCGCCATGGTCACCGCGACCGGCGGCGCTCCCTCCGGCGGGTTCGTGCCCGGCCCGGAGCAGGAGCGCATCCTCACCCTGGTCACCACCGCGACCTCGGTCGCCGACATCGCATCGGAGCTCGACCTGCCCCTCGGCGTGGTCCGGGTCCTCCTCGGCGACCTGCAGGACCACGGTCTCATCTCGATCGGACGCGCCTCGGCGAGTGAGCGCATTCTCAAGGAAGTGATCAATGGACTTCGAGCCCTCTGACGAGCCGGTCGCGCTCAAGATCCTCATTGCGGGCGGCTTCGGCGTGGGCAAGACCACGCTCGTCGGCGCGATCAGTGAGATCCGCCCCCTCCGCACGGAGGAGGTGCTCTCCGACCGGGGCATCGGCATCGACGACACCGACGGCGTGGAGGGGAAGACCACCACGACCGTCGCCATGGACTTCGGCCGCATCACGATCCGCGAAGGGCTGGTCGTCTACCTGTTCGGCACGCCCGGCCAGGAGCGGTTCTGGTTCATGTGGGACGAGCTCTCCTACGGAGCGCTCGGCGCGGTCGTGCTGGCCGACACCCGGCGGCTCACCGACTGCTTCCCCTCGATCGACTACTTCGAGCAGCGCGGCACGCCGTTCATCGTGGCGGTCAACTGCTTCGACGACGCCGACCAGTACGACGTCGAGGAGGTCAGGTCGGCCCTCGACCTGGACCCGGACGTCCCGGTGCTGATGTGCGACGTACGGCGCCGCGCCTCGGCCAAGACCGTGCTGGTCACCCTGGTGGAGCACTCCCTGCGGGTGCTGACCGCGAGCCAGGCCTGACCCTTCCGCGGCGCGGACCGGCCGCCTCGCGGTTCCCTCTGCAGGGAGGGAGCCGCGGGGCGGCCGGTCCGTTCTCCGGCCCGTCTGCCGGGCCGTTCTCCGCGCGCTCCGGAGCCGTCACGGATCCCCGGCCCGCCGGGCGGGCGCGGGGTGCCCGCGGGGCGGCGGTCAGAGCGCCCGGATGCCGTTGATCACTTCCAGGAGCAGGCTCTGCGCGGGCGACGTGGCCGCGGGGATCGGCTGGCGTACGAGGATCAGCCCGTGGTCCAGCAGATCGCCCAGCAGCACCTTGACCACGCCCAGCGGCAGTCCCGCCTCCGAGGCCACCTCGACGATCGGGCGGGCCCGCCCGACCAGGCCGAGCAACCGCCGGTGCTCGGAGCTCAGATGCGCCCGGGGCGAGGGCGTCGCGCCCGTCGCCACCACCATCGACATCAGGTCGAAGGCGGTGGAGGACGGGATGGTCCGCCCGCCGGTCATGGCGTAGGGGCGGACGACCGGGCCGGCCTCCTCGTCGATCCATTCCATGTCGTTCACCGGGTCGCTCACTGGCCCGCCGCCCTCGGGCCGGTGGCCAGATGCTGGCCCACGCGGGTGACCAGCCGCGCCATCTCGTAGGCGATGAGGCCGACGTCCGCCGCCCCCGTCGTCATGACGCACAGGCAGCTGCCCTGGCCCGCCGAGGTGACGAACAGGAAGGCGGAGTCCATCTCCACCATGGTCTGGCGCACGGACCCGCCGCCGAACTGCAGGCTCGTTCCCTTGGCCAGGCTCTGGAAGCCGGAGGCCACGGCCGACAGGTGGTCGGCGTCCTCCTTGCTCAGGTCCCGCGACGAGGCCATCATCAGCCCGTCGTTGGACAGGATCAGCGCGTGCGAGACGTCCGCCACACCCGTGACGAAATCATCCAGAAGCCAATAAAGCTCACCCGGCACGTGGTCAAGCCCCTTCCCCACCGTTGTGTTCGCTCTCCGACCGCCCGCGCTGCCATCCCGCCTGGAGCGAGTTCAGCAACGCCCTCGCCTCCTCCGGCGACCTCTCCTCCACTTCGGTGACCCTGGTCTCGGTCTCGGGGACCGCTTCCGTCTCCTGGCGCAGCTGCGGCGTCAGATTGGCCTGACGTACCCGGCGTGGCAGCCCGCCACTCCGCCGCTGCGGTGTCCTGCGCGCGTCCATCACCGGATGCGCCCGTGCGGCCGGGACCCGCACCGCATCTCCGGTCTCGACGGGACCGGAGCCTGCCGCTCCGGCGGGCCCGAGGACGCCCGCGAGCCCGGCGGGCGCCGCGGTCTCGGCGGCGCCGACGAGCCGGATCGGATCGGCCGCCGAGGCCACCGGGGACCCCGCCGGCTCGGACGCCGGTTCGGACGCCGCCTCAGGCGCCGGCTCGGGCGTGCCCAGCAGGTTCGCCGGGATCAGCACCGTCACCGCGGTCCCGCCGTACGGCGAGGGCCGCAGCGTCACGCCGACCCCGTACCGGGCCGCCAGCAGGCCGACCACCGCGAAGCCCAGCCGGTCGGTCTCCGCCGGATCGAACTCCGGCGGGCTGGCCAGCCGCGCGTTGATCGCGTCGCGCCGCTCCTTCGTCAGGCCGAGACCCCGGTCCTCGATCTCGACCGCGAAGCCGCGGGGGACGAGCGTCCCCCGGATCGAGACCTCACCCCCGGGCGGCGAGAAGACCGTCGCGTTCTCGATGATCTCGGCGAACAGGTGCATCATGTCCGCCACCGCGTCGCCGGGCAGCGTGCCGCCCGGCATCGGGTAGATCCGTACCCGCGCGTAGTCCTCGACCTGGGCGGCCGCGCCGCGCAGCACGTCCTCCATGGGCACGGCCGACCGCCACCGGCGGCCCGCCGCCCCGCCGGACAGGATCACCAGGCCCTCGGCGTGGCGGCGCATGCGGGTGGTCAGGTGGTCGAGGGTGAAGAGCTTCTCCAGCGTCTCGGCGTCCTCGGCCTCCTGCTGCATCCCGTCGAGCAGCTTGAGTTGCCGTTGGAGCAGGCCCTGCTTGCGCCGGGCGAGGTTGCGGAAGGCGTGCGCCACGCCCTCGCGCAGCCTGGCCTGCTCCACGGCGGCGTCCAGGGCGCGGTGCTGGACGCTGTCGAAGGCGGCGGCGACGGCGTGGACCTCGGAGGTGCTGCCGAGCGCCTCCATCGGTGGCGCCTCCGCCGCCGCGTCCACCTGTTCGCCCCGCCGCAGTCTCTCCATGACGCCGGGCAGCCGCACCTCGGCCAGGTTCACGGCGGCCCGCCGCAGGCCCGCCAGCTCGCGGGTGAGCCCGCGGCCCACCCGGTAGGAGACGATCAGGGAGACGATGACCGCCACCAGCCCGAGCGCCCCGGCGACCCCGGCCCTGACGTACGTCGCGGTGACCTCCGGGCCCGCCTTGTCGGCGAGGGCGGCGCCGGCTCTGGTGACGGCGATCTGGAAGGCGGCGTCCAACTGGTCGGTGACGGACCGCCAGTCGATGCCCGACACGGTGGCGCCGGCCAGCAGCCGCTTCTCCATCGCGCTGAAGCGGTCGTGCAGCGGAGAGGACGCCACCTCGGCGACGGAGCCGCGCAGCTCCGGTCCCAGCTCCGCCAGCCCCTGCTCCAGCAGGTAGGCGCGTTTGGCGGACAGCTGGGTGAACAGGCTCAGCTCTCCGCTCGACAGCGGCCGCTCCAGCGCCAGCGCCCCGATGCCGAGCGCCCGCTGGCGGCTGAGGAAGTCCTTGGCCTGGTCGACCGCGGCCAGCGCGCGGGCCTGCTGGTAGATCTCGGGTTCGGCGCCGTACCCGAGGCCGTTGTCGAAGCGCTGCACCGCCTCGGGCACCAGCCCGAACTCGCGGGAGAGCGCGGCGAAGCCGATCCGGCCCTGGTCGATCCGGACACGCAGCTCGTCGAGCCGCCCGGCGCGGACCATCAGCTCGTCGTAGTGGGCCTTCGTGAGCGGGCTCATGATCGACTGGGCGGCCTCCACGGCGGACTCCGCGCGGAGCCGGGCACGGGCCTGATCGGTGATCATCCGCTGCGCGTCGAGCCCGCCGCGGTCGGCGGCCGAGCGGGTCACCACGTACTCGGTCGAGAGCAGGTGTTCACGCTGCAGGGCGAGGACCAGGTCGTCGGCGGGCTCGGCGACGGTCTCGTAGAGGGTGCCGACGTTGAGCAGGCCGACCGAGTCGCCCACGGTCACGACGGCGCCGAAACCCCACAGGGCCACGAGTGAGGCGAGGGGGGTCACCAGCAGCACCGAGAGCTTGAACCGGATGGACCTGCTCGATGCCATGTCACCTCGACGGTTCAGCCTGGGCGCACCGGCGGGGAGGACCCCGCAGGGCGATCACTGGATCGGCGATGAGGATAGCACTGTCAGTTCCTGATATCTGTGTCCTATTTGTGATAAGTCAGGAAATAGTCATGGAGTGTGACAAGTCGCACCAGTGTGACGAGTGATTCCAAGAGGGTCATTTCACCCCAGAGCGGCCTGCGAGGTGCGCGTGCGCGTGCTCGGGCTCGTGCTCGGGCTCGTGCTTCGGATCCAGGTCAGCCGGAGCAGTTGCCCGGCCAGCACCGCGACGAGTGCGACCTCGGTGCCGAGCAGCACTCGCTCGACCAGGCCGATCAGCACCCGGTCGCCGGGGAGCGCCACGTAGGTGATCGCCAGCAGGCCGAACCCACCGGCCAGGGAGAGCCACTCCACCGGCCTGGCCGCCGGCCGCCACCGCTCGTCCTCCGACAGCCTCGTCACCATGAGCATCCCCGCCACCGGCATCGCGACCAGCGCGCCGACCGAGAGGTAGCGGTGGACCTGGGCACCGAGATCCAGCGCCAGTCCCGGCGCGGCGGCCGGCAGCACCGCGATGAGCACCAGCGCCGCGCTCCACCCCAGCATCAGCCGCTCCGCCGCCGCACCCACCGGCGCCCGCACCGCCCGCAACCCGGCGACCAGCGCGAACGACGCCACCCCCAGCGACATCATGGCGAACTCGGTCGCTCCGCCCCGGTCCAGCAGGGCGTACTCGCTGATCGTCAGGTTGAGCGGGTCCAGGTACGGATCGGGATCGATCTGCCCGACCGCGGCCGCGACGGCCGCGATCAGGATCCCCGCGCAGGCGATCAGCGGATAGAGCATCTTCAACCGGAGCATGACGCCCAGACTGCCCTCCGGAGGTGCCCGCGGACATCGGGATCGACCCCTGATCCGACCCTGACGCGCCCCTGAGGGACGACCCCGAGCACCGGGAACCGAGCGCGGTGCTCAGCCGAGCGAGTTCCGGAGCCGCTGTGATTCCTCCAGTTCGCTCTGATGGGCCGTCGGCCAGACTCCGGCGAGCTTCCGGCGGATGGCGACAGCCTCGTCGACGGCCTCCAGCGCCTCCTGCCTCCGTTCCAGGTCGGTCAGGCGCAGGGCCAGGGAGTGCAGGCCGGCGGCGAGACGGGGCTCGACGGCTCCGGGCCAGGTCTCGGTGAGTCCCCGGTACACGGCGACGGCCTCCTCTGCGGCCTCCAGCCCCTCCTGTCGCCGTCCCACGACGCTCAACCGGTCCGACCAGTCGAGCAGGGCGTCGGCGAGGTGGGGGCGGACCATCTCCGGCTGGACGGAGACGAGGTCACGACAGATGGCGACGGCCTCCTCGGCGGCCCCCAGTGCCTCCTGGCGGCGGTCCAGGGCTCCCAGGCAGCGGGACCGGGCGTGCAGGCCCAGGGAGAGGGACGGGAGGAACGTCTCCGGCTGAGCATCGGCGAGTTCCCTGCAGACGGCGACGGCCTCCCCGGCGGCCTCCAGCCCCTCCTCCCACCGCGCGAGATCCGCCAGGCGCAGCGCCAGACCGTGCAGGCAGTAGACGAGCAGCGGCAGGACGCCCACGGGGTTGACGACCCCCAGCTTCCTGCAGACGGCGACGGCCTCCCCGGCGGCCTCCAGCGCCTCGTTCCACCGCCCGGCTTCGGCCAGGCACAGTGACAGGGCGGTGAGACCGACGGCGAGGGCGGGCTGGAGGGTCTCCATCCGCGCGGCGGGAAGCGCACGGTAGATGCCGACGGCCTCGTCGGCGGCCCGCAGTCCTTCCGCGCGCCGACCCGTACCGGCCAGCCACACCGCCTGACCCGCGAGGCTGCCGGCGAGGCCCGGCAGGAACACCTCCGACTGGACTGCGGCGAGCCCCTGGTACAGGGCGACGGCCTCGCCTGCGGCGTCCGCGGCCTCGCTACGCCGTTCGAGCGTCCCCAGCCGCGTGGACAGGATGTGGAGGCTGTCCGCGAGCTGCGGCAGGAACGCCTCCGGCTGGACGCCGGCAAGCTCCCGGTACATGGAGGCGGCCTTCTCGGCGGTCCGCAGCGCCTCCTCCCATTGCCCGGTGTCGGTCAGCCACTGCGACCTGTTGTGGAGGGCCCGGGCGAGGGCGGGCAGGAAGGCGTCCCGGTTGGCGCCGGCGAGGCCGCGGTAGATCTCGACGGCTTCGGCGCCGGTCTCCAGCGCCTCCCGCCGGAGTCCGAGCACGGTCAGGCAGAGCGCCTGGTTGTTGAGGCTCTCGGCGAGGTCGGGCAGGAACGCCTCCGGCCGGGTGCGGGCGAGCTCCCTGCGGATGCCGGCGGCCTCGGCACTGATTCGCAGGGCCTGCTCCGCCTCCCCGAAGGCGAGCAGGAAGCACCCTCGGTTGTTGAGGATCCGGGCGAAACCCGGTAGGAACGCCTCGGGTTCGGCGTCGGCCAGACCGCGGTAGATGCCGCAGGCCTCGTCGGCGTCCTCCAACGCCTCCTGCGGCCGTCCCAGAGCCTCCAGGCGGGTCGCCCGGTTGTGGAGGCTGTCGGCGAGACGGGCCAGGAAGACGCCCGGATTGGCGTCGGCGAGATCGCGGCAGATCCCGACGGTCTCCGTGATGGTCTTGAGCGCGTCCTCGTGCCGTCCGAGGCCGCCCAGGCGCAGCGCCAGGGTGTTGAGGCTGGTGACGAGGTTGGACCGGAAGGCTCCGGGACAGGTCTCGGCAAGGCCGCGGTGGATGGCGACGGCCTCGTCGGCGGCCTTCAGCGCCCGCCGTTCCCGTCCTAGAGCACTCAGATGGTTCGCGTGGTTGCTGAGGGCGTCAGCGAGCCTGGGGAGGAAGGCGTCAGGGCGGTCCCGCACCAGCTCCCGGTAGCTCCTGATCGCTTCGGCGTCGTTCTCCAGCGCCTTCTCCCACCGCCCGAGACCACTGAGGTGATCGGCCTGGTTGGTGAGGTTCATGGCGAGATCGGCCAGGAAAACCTCGCGGTGGGTCTCGACCAACCCGCGGTAGACGGCGGTGGCCTCATCGCCGACCTTGAGCGCCTCCTCCCACCGCCCCAGATTGGACAGGCGCACCGACCGGTTGTTGAGGGCGTCGGCGAGCTTGGGAAGGAAGACGTCAGGACGGTCTCGCACCAGCTCCCGGTAGATGCCGACCGCCTTGTCGTCCGCCTTCAGCGCCTCCTCCCACCGTCCCAGGTCGCTCAGGTGGTTCGCCTGGTTGGTGAGGACGAGAGCGAGGTCGGGGAGGAACGCCTCGGGGTGAAGCGCGGCGAGCTTCCGGCGGATCTCCAGGGACTCGCCACCGGCCGCCAGCGCCTCCTCCCACCGCCCCAGGTCGCTCAGCCTGTTGGCGAAGGTGGTCAGGCAGCGGGCGAGGCCGGGGCGGAAGACGTCGGGACGGGTCTCGGCCAGCGGACGGTAGATGTCCACCGCCCCGGCCGCGGCGTCCAGCGCCTCCTCCCACCGCCCGAGCTCACCCAGCCATACCGCCCGGTTGTTGAGACTGTCGGCGACGAGCGGCTGGAAGGCCTCCGACTGGTCCTCGGCGAGCCGACGGCGGATACCCAGGGCCTCCTCGTTGTCCGCCAGCGCCTCATCCCACCGCCCCAGGTCACTCAGGCGGCCTTCCCGGTTGCCGAGAGCGGAGGCGAGAAGGGGGTGGAAGCTCTCAGGGTCGGTATCGGACAGTTCGCGGTAGATATCGACGGCTTCGGTGGCGGCCTGCAACGCCTCTTCCCACCGCCCGAGCTCACCCAAGCACATCGCCCGGTTGTTGAGACTTCCCGCCAGGAGCGGCCAGTAGACCTCCGGCCGGTCCTCCGCGAGCCGCCAACGGAGCTCGACGGCCTTGTCATTGACCGCCAGCGCCTCCTCCCACCGTCCGAGCTCGCCCAGCCGCTTGGCCAGTTCGTGCAGGGCCGCGGCCCGAGCCGCCTGGTCGCCCGAGGCACGATGGCAGGCGACCAGGCGCTCGGCCAGGCGAACCGCCCACTGGGCCAGTACCTGACTGGTGCGCGGCAGGCGGCCGTACCACCGTTCCAGGTCTGCCGGGTCGGCGTCCGGGTCGTCGAGCAACCGCCCCAGAGCGGTCAGGAGCGGGCCCGGCGCCTCGACTCGGGTGGCGACCTCGATCGCCGGCCCGGCCAGGAGGTCGCCGTGCCGTACGCAGAGCTCGGCCAGTTCCTCGTCGAGCCCACCGCCGAAGGCGGGGTGGGCGGCCGCCCGGGCGTACACGGTCAGCATCCGTACGGCCTGCATCTCGGTGGCGCGGCCGGACCGTCCGTCGTCGGCGCCCGAGAGGAGGGCGTCGGCCAGTCCGGGGTCCTGCCCGATGTGCTCGCCCCAGAAGTACTCGGCCAGCCGGTCGGGCCGCAGACCACCCCACGGCGCCTTTCCCGTGCCCGGGTACAGATGGGCGATCCAGGTCCGCACCCTGCGGCGCCGGCTGTAGGACTGGTCGGCCAGGCACGGCACGCGGGCCAGCAGAGCATCGGCCTCCCGGTCCGTGGCGACGTCCAGGCCGGTGGCCGCGGCCATCGCGTCGTCGAGATCCCGCTCGTCCAGTTCCGGGGCCAGCCCGTGCGCGACCGCGGTGGCCCGCCAGTAACGGCGCTCGTGGTTCAGCAGCCGGTCCTCCACCGTCTGGGCCTGCGGATTCCCGCCGACGGGCGCCGTACCGGAGGCTGCACGGTCGAGCAGATCGGCCAGGGCGGTCATCTGCAGGGTCAGTGCGTTGTCCAGTCCGTCCCGATCGGGCCAGGGGTCGGGCAGACCGCCAGCCAGCCGTCCCCAGTCCGGACCCTTCCATCCGGGGAGGTCGGCCAGCGCGCCTGCGAACGCCGTCGCGGCCCTCCGATAGGCGGCCGCGCGATCACGCGGTTCGGGCTGGAGCGGGAGGAGTTTCCTCACCATGGTGCCGAGCAGCAGGTCCTCATGGCGGACGGTGAGCTCCTCCCACCAGGAGCCGGCCGTCCGCGCCAGGAGGAGGAGCTTGACCCGCCTGGTGCCGCCGCGGCGGGCGTAGGCCTTCAGCAGGGCCGCCACCTGTGCGGTCCGTGATTCGGCATAGTCGATGACGATCACCGTTGGTGCCGCGGTGTCACCGACCACCTCCAGCCTGTCGATCTCGTCCTGGGCGTCCAGCCACACCACCGCCCATCCGCGTCTGACCAGTTCGGCGGTCAGGTGCCGGGCCAGCCGGGTCTTGCCCTGGCCCGCCGGGGCATGGATCAGGCAGGTACCGAATCCCGGTCGCCCGGCCCAGGCGCCCAACTCCTCCATGAGATCGTCACGGCCGTGGAAGGGCACCACCGCGCGCCGGGCCGACAGCAGGCTCGCGGGGGACTCCGCCTGGTCCGAGGTCGTCGAGACGGGCGTCTCGGACAGGCCCTGCCACTCGATCGGTTCCAGCGCCGTGGCTCCGGATCCGAGGTGCTCGGCCAGCAGCGCCCGGAAGGCCGGATCCCGGTGCAGGACGTAGACCGGGACCGCCTCCAGGCGGCTGTGCGGGAAATGCGCCGAATCCCACGTGATCACGCCGGTCAGCAGGTCTCCGCACATCAGTGCCGCCCCCGACATGCCCGCCCACGGCGAGGACCCGTCCAGCAGCGCGTTCGGCGGGTGACCGTCCAGTTCGACCACGTACCGGTCGTCGGCGTAGCCGCTACCGGGGTTCAGCTTCCCGCTACGCTGCTCCAGGTCGACCGTCCGCTTCCGCTGTCCGGCCGCCGCCCTCTGCGCCAGTGCCGGCCTCCCCCAGGTCTCGCACCCGAGGCCAGGCCGGTAGGTGACGGTACGGCCCCAGCGCACCGGACCCTCCGGAGGCGTCCAGCCGGCGTCGTCGATGACGATCAGGGCCGCGTCGTCAGGACCGTCCGGAGTCCCGGCCCAGACCACCCGCCCGCCGTACACCGGCTGGTGACCCGGGCGGAACAGGGTCACCTCCGTCCCCACCGGCCCGGTCACGTGCGCCGAGGTCAGCACCAGGCGGGATCCGACCACGTATCCGGACCCCACCCCCGCCCGGCCGTCGACGCGACCACCCTCTCGCGTTCCATGGCTTGCTCTCCCTCTCCGCCGGATCCGTGCGTGAGCCGTCCACCGTTCACGTCGACGGGGTCAGCCGACGTGGTCGCGCCCTCTGCCGCCGGAGACATCGCCCGGCCCGCCCGCTCCACCACGCCGGTCAGCGATCAGCAGGTCGGCTCCGTCCGCGTGCCGGGGCGTCAGAGTGACCTTCACCTTGTGGGTACGGCCCCGCGCGAGCCCGGCCTCGACATCGCCGCTGACCACCCATGCCTTGAAGCCACCCTTGACCTTCGCGTCGGCCTTCAGCTCCACCGCGAACTCCAGCTCGATCGGCCCGACCGCGAAAGCGATGCCGCTGCCGGAACCGCGTACGGCGGCCTCCAGCAGCTCGTCGCGGAGTGCCTGCACCGCGTCCGCCAGCTCGATCTCCACCCGCGCCGCCCTCCTCAATCCCGCCGATCCGGGAGCGAGAACGCCGGATGCGGGAAGTACCTGTGCGGGATCATCCATCCTCGCAGGCAATCGATCAAGGCGGTCAAATCGCTTTATAGAGCGATTTTCCATGAAATATCTACTCGATATCAGGGATTTCCACGGCCGAACCGAGCCGCCCCTCCAGGCGTCGCCCACGGCCTCAGCGGGGACCGGCCGGCCGCCCGCGCCCTCGGGCAGGTCCGGCCGATCCCGCGGGTGGTGTCAGACGCGCTCGCAGACCTCGGCGTAGCGAGCCCGCACCTGCGGCGCCGGGTCGGCCTCGCAGACCTCGGCCGAGCCGGTCTCCCAGGCGGGCGGCTCGCCGGT